>DATCCQ010000214.1:0-18276 GCA_036511185.1 Gaiellaceae bacterium | reverse complement strand
GCGGCGAGTAGAGCTTGTCTCGAAAGAGCCTCTAGAATCGAGCGATGCCCCGTCGCGTACTAACGCTCTTCTCTGAGCTGGCTCGCATTCCGAGCCCCTCGGGCCAGGAGCGGGCGACCGCCAACTACGTGCTCGCCTATCTGCGCGGGCTGGGGCTCGATCCGTACGAGGACGGCTCTGCGCCGCTGATTCCCGGCGAGGCCGGCAACATCATCTGCCGCCTGCCCGGTGCCGAAGCGGGCGGGGTGCCGATCATGCTCTGCTCGCACCTGGACACGGTGCCGCCCGAGGGCCCGATCGAGCCCGTGGTCTCAGACGGAGTCGTACGCAACTCGGCCGGGACGATCCTCGGCGCCGACAACAAGGCTGCCGTCGCGGCGATGCTCGAGGCGGCTCGGCGTATTATCAAGGAACGTCTCCCGCACGCCGGCGTCGAGCTCGTCTTCACGGTTATGGAAGAAGTCGGGCTGCAGGGCGCCAAGTTGCTCGATCTTGGCTCGCTGGAGGCCAAACTGGGCTACGTCTACGACCAGGCGGCGCCGATCGGCGAGATCATCCTCGGCGCGCCCTACCACCGCGAGCTGCACGCGACCTTCATCGGTCGTGCCGCTCACTCGGGCATCGCGCCGGAGGAGGGACGCAGCGCGATCGTGGCCTGCGCCCGGGCGATCTGCGACTTCCGCCTGGGTCGGATCGACGAGGAGACGACAGCGAATGTTGGCGTCGTGCGCGGCGGCGTGGCGCGGAACATCGTTCCCGGCCTGTGCGAGCTCGAGGCCGAGATCCGCTCGCACAACGAGAAGACCCAGCTCGAGTTGATCGAAGAGATGCTGGCGGCGATCGCCTTTGCCGCCGAGCAGAGCGAGTGCCGGGCCGAGACGAAGCTGATCGAGATCTACCGCGGCTACCGCTTCAAGCCCGATGACCTGCCGGTTGTGCTGGCCTGGCGCGCGCTCGAGAGCTGCGGCTTCGAGCCCAAGCTAGGCCTGACGGGCGGCGGCGCCGATGCCAACATCTTCAACAGCGGCGGGCTTCCCTGCGTCAACCTCTCCAACGGCATGGCTCATATCCACTCGCCCGAGGAAGAGATCGCCGCCGACGATCTTGCGCGCATGGTGAACGTCACGCTAGCGCTCGTAGACGCTGCGCGCGAACGAGCGCCTAGCTGACGCTGTCACACTGGCGCTGGTGGAGGCTGCGCGCCGCGCCGAGGCTAAGAGCAGTTAGCTACCAGTTAACTCTCGTCGGTCTTGGCGACGGGCTTTTTCCCCGTCTTGGTCGGGCTGATCTTGACGACGAGCCAGGTTATGGCCGCCGCAAGCCCAATCATGCAGACGATGAAGATGATCAGGCCGACAAATCCGAGTACCAGGCGCATCGACTCGTAGAATAGCCGGATGGCTCGGGCTTGCGTGAAGGCCGTCTCGCAAGCGGTCGTTTTGTCGGGCGCCTACTCCGATGCCGTGAGCACCGACTCGTAGAATAGGCGCATGGCTCGGGCTTGCGTGATCGTGCTCGATGCGGTGGGCGCGGGCGCGCTCCCCGATGCTTCGCGCTACGGCGACGAGAATGCCAATACCTTGGGCAACGTGGCCAAGGCGGTCGGCGGGCTCGACCTACCGATGCTCGAGGCGCTTGGCCTGGGAAACGTCGCTCCGCTGGAAGGCTGCCCGCCGCAACCGGGCGCTCCGGCGATCGCCGGCCGGCTGGCGCCGCGTTCCCCGGGCAAGGACACGACCTCCGGGCACTGGGAGCTGATGGGCATCGTCTTGCCGCAGCCGCTGCCGACCTATCCACACGGCTTTCCCTTCGAAGTGATCGATCCGTTCATGCACCGCACCGCCCGTGGCGTACTCGGCAACAAGGTCGCGTCGGGGATGGACATCATCCAGGAGCTGGGCGAAGAGCAGATCGAAACGGGCAAATGGATCGTTTACACCTCTTCCGATTCTGTCTTTCAGCTCGCTGCGCACGAGGACGTCATCCCGCTGGATGAGCTCTACGAGGCCTGTGTGGTCGTGCGCGAGCTAATGGGCGACAAGCATAAGGTGGGGCGCGTGATCGCGCGTCCCTTCAGGGGCGAGAGCGGCGCCTTCGAGCGCACCGCCAATCGCCGTGACTTCGCGCTCGAGCCGCGCCGTCCCAACTACCTCACGCTGGCGCACGAAGCCGGCGCCAAGATCTTCGGCGTCGGCAAGATCGGCGGGGTCTTCGCCGGTTGCGACATCGACGAGTCGATTCCGACCAAGTCCAACGCCGAGGGGATTGCTCAAACCGAGCGCCTGCTCGAAGAGCTGGAGCACGGTCTCGTCTTCACGAATCTGGTCGAGACCGACCAGCTCTGGGGCCACCGCAACGATCCGGTCAACTTCCACCGCTCGCTGCAGGACTTCGATCACCGGCTGCCCGACCTGCTCGCCCATCTGCGCCAGGGCGACCTGCTGGTGCTCACCTCCGATCACGGTTGCGATCCGACCACGCCCGGCAACGAGCACACGCGCGAGTACGAGCTTCTGCTCGCTTACGCCGAGGGCACCAACGCCGCCGGTCGCATCCACGAGGGCGAGCCGGCCGATGTCGGCGCGACCGTCAACGCCTGGTTGGGTGGACGCGCGCCTGGGCGCGCTCTCCCGGGCAAGCCGTTCATCACGCCGTAGCCGAGCGGGCGCTCTAGTCGAGCTTTGCGGTGGGTGCAAGCGGCAGCCGGCGGCCGTCGTCGAGCACGAGCAGCGTCTCGCTTTCCCGCTTTTCGACCGAGACGATCGTGTGCCCGGTAACGCCGCCGACCTCACGCGCCGCGCGCCTGGCCGGCGTCTCGAGACGCTGCAAGATCAGCGTGATCAGCGTCGTGGCCACCGTCAGCACGGCAGCGACGCCCAACACACGACCGAAGTTGTCGCCGGAAAACCTCTCGGTTGCGATGAGAAGCGAGATCATTACCGTCAACCAGGCCAATGACAGAAGTGCTGCCAGGCGGGTTGTCGTGACCGACGAGCTGTCGGCGGCGCGCCGCCGTGCGATGAGCAAGGTCGCATAGGCGAGGGCCGCGGCGATCACATACAGGATCCCCACGCCTCTGATCCAGGTGCCCCAACCGCCGTGATGAGCTTTTCGCAGCCAAATCGGCGGAAGTGCCGCTACGAACGCCACGATTGCCAACGACACGCCGGACAACGGCAACGCCCGGCGCGCCGGCCACGAGCTGCCGCTGGCGAGGCTCAAACCGCTTGAAGTCGCCACGGCGAGAGTGGTGAGGAGGATCCGAACCTCGGTGTGAGAGAAATGCCCGATAAGAAAAGCGCCGATCGCGAATAGCGCTGTCACCGCGATCGACCCGATCATCACGAAAAGGGCCGTGCGCCGGAGCGACGCTAATTTTGCGGCGTTCACTAGCAGAGTGTAGGGCGCACGAGAACCGACCGCGAGCGGTCGGAGCCCGGCCAAACCTTGAGCGGGAGGCGAACGCAGCCTTCGAAACTGTCGCACGCGATGCACGGGCTAGGCTTGACGTGTGCCCGAGCTACCCGAGGTGGAATCGATTCGCCGTTCGCTCGAGCCGCTCGTCTGCGGCCTGCAGATCGCGCGGGCGGAGATCCTCGATCCGCGGCTCGTCCAGCCCGAGCAGGCGTCGGATATTTCGCCGCGGCTCGAGGGCGAGCGGATCTCGCGGCTGGAGCGGCGAGGCAAGCACCTACTCCTGCGCCTCGAAAGCGGCAAGACGCTTGTCGTTCACCTACGCATGACCGGCTCGCTCCAGCACCGGCCCAAGGGCAGTGATCCACTCCCGTACGAACGGGCCAGGCTCTGGCTCGAGGACGGCAGCGAGCTTGCTTATCGCGATGTGCGCCGCTTCGGAACCTGGCGCCTGCTCGACGCGGTCGAGCTGGAGAGCTACCTGGCAGCCCGCGTCGGTCCGGAGCCGCTGGAGCCGGATTTCAGCCCCGAGCTGCTGCGCGGGCGCCTGGCCGGGCGCCGGACCGCGCTCAAGGCGGCCTTGCTCGATCAGCGCACGCTGGCCGGACTGGGGAACATCTACGTCGACGAGGCGCTCTGGTCGGCGCGCCTGCATCCGGCCACGGCGGCCGGGTCGCTCTCGCGGCAGGCGATTTTGCGCCTGCACGGTGCCATCCGCGAAACGCTCGAGCTGGGTATCGCCCGCCAGGGAGCGACGCTGCGCGACTACGCCCTCCCGGACGGGGAATCCGGTTCGATGCAGCACGAGTTTCGCGTCTACGGACGCGGAGGCGAGCCCTGCGAGCGCTGCGGCACGGCGATCTCAAAAACCCGGATCGCCGGGCGCGGAACCTGGTTTTGCCCGCGCTGCCAGCGGCGCCGCGACTAGCTCAGCGATTCATCGGGCTGCGCCTACGCGGCCACTACACTGGCTGTATGGGTCGAGCGCTGAAGACCGAAGCCGTCATTTTGCGCTCCTTCAGGCTGGGCGAGGCCGATCGCGTGCTCCATCTCTACAGCCTCGAGCGCGGTCGCGTCGGTGCGGTGGCGAAGGGGATTCGCAAGACCAAGTCGCGCTTCGGCGCCAGGCTGGAGCCGCTCTCGCACGTCGAGATCATGCTGCACGAGGGCAGGAGCGATCTGTGCACGGTCACCGGGGTCGAGCTGCTTCACTCGCACCGCGCCGCCCGCGAGGAGCCCTACCGGCTCGGCGTGGGCCTGATCGGCGCCGAGGCGATGCTCAAGCTCTTCGGCGAGCAGGAGTCGAACCCGCGCGTCTTCGAGGCGCTGACCCGCTTTCTCGACCTGCTCGACGAGATTCCGAGCCGCGCCCCCGCCAAGCCGGCGTACGATCCGCTGGCGCTTTCCTTTCAGCTCAAGTTGATCTGGCTGGCCGGTTATCTGCCTCACCTGGGCAGCTGCGCCGAGTGCGGCGGCGAGCCGCCCTTCGCCGGCTACTCCGCTCGGGCGGGCGGCGTCGTCTGCCGCAACTGCGCCGCCGGATCCATGCCACTCTCGGCCGAAGCCTTCGCCGGACTGGAGGGATTCCTCCACCGTCCGCTCGTCGAATCGGCGCAGGTCGGGCTGGATGAGCGGGCCTCGCGCGAGTGCCTGGCGGTTGTCATCTCCTCTTACGAAGAGCACGGCGGCTTCCGTCTGCGTACGCTTTCGGCATGAAGAAGGAACTTCCAGGCGGATACGAGCTCGATGACAGCGCCGCGCGGATCGACGTGGCTGCGGTCCATGACTTCCTCTCGACGCAAAGCTACTGGGCCAAGGGACGTCCCTACGAGATCCAGGAACGGCTCGTTCAGGCGGCGAACCGCGTCGTCGGCCTCTACCACGAAAACCGCCAGATCGGTTTCGCGCGCACCGTCTCGGACGGAGTCGTAATCGCCTATCTGGCCGACGTCTACGTACTGCCCGAGTATCGCGGCCGCGGCTTCGGGGCGATGATCGTGCGCTTCAGCGTCGAGGAGGGCCCCTTCGCGCGCTTGCGCTGGTGCCTGCACACCGTCGATGCGCACGGCCTCTACAAGAAGTTCGGCTTCGCGCCGCCCAACGCCAGGACGCTCGAGCGCCAGTCGCCCGAGTAGAGCTCGCTTCAAGTAGAGCATCTCGCCGGGCTGGGCGGGCTTACGACTCCGTACGAAATTGGCACAGAGCGGTGTTCTTTCTGGCGCCGCGGGACGGTAACGTGAAATGACCCCGCGGGCGGGTGGCTCGGTGGCGGGCGAGTAGAGAAGTGTTACGAGTCCCCAACGGGGAACGATTCGGTCCTACGTTGAGTCCTAATCGCCCTTAGGCGTCGCCCACGGCGCGGCCAGCTGCTCGGCTAGATGCACGCCCACCTGCGAGAGCGCCACGCGGATCTGGGCCAAAGAGTCGCGGTCGCGGATGGTGACCGTATCGTCCTCGAGCGTCTGATCGTCGATCGTGACGCCCCAGGGCGTTCCTATCTCATCCTGGCGCCGGTAGCGGCGGCCGATCGCGCCCGAGTCGTCGTACTCGACCACGAAGCGGCGGCGCAGCTCCTCGTAGAGCGAGCGCGCCTTGGCGACCATATCTTCGTTCTTACCGATCAAGGGCAGGATTGCCGCCTTGACCGGCGCGATCTGCGGATGCAGACGAAGCAGCGTGCGCTGCCTGCCGGCCACTTCCTCCTCGTCGTAGGCGTCGACGAGGAAGGCCAGTAGCGAGCGATCGGCGCCGGCCGAGGGCTCGATCACGTGCGGGACGTAGCGCTCGCCGTCCTGTCCGACGTACTCCAGCTTGACGCCCGAGAACTCGCTGTGGCGGCTCAGGTCGTAGTCGCCGCGGTTGGCGATCCCCTCCAGCTCCGACCAACCGATCGGGAAGAGGTACTCCACGTCGGCGGTGCCGCTCGAGTAGTGCGAAAGCTCCTCGGCCGAGTGCTCGCGTAGGCGCAGATGGCTGGGGCGCAGGCCGTAGCGCAGGTACCAGCTCTTCCGCTGCTCTAGCCAGTACTCGTACCACTGTTTCGAATCGGCGGGCGGCACGAAGAACTCCAGCTCCATCTGCTCGAACTCGCGCGTGCGGAAGAGGAAGTTTCCGGGCGTGATCTCGTTGCGGAAGGACTTGCCGATCTGGGCGATGCCAAAGGGCGGCTTGCGCCGCGCCAGCTGCAGCACGTTCTTGAAGTTGATGAAGATGCCCTGCGCGGTCTCCGGTCGCAGGTAGGCCTTGGAGCCCGACTCCTGCACCGGCCCGATCGTGGTCTCGAACATCAGGTTGAACTCGCGCGGTTCGGTCAGATCGCAGTCCGGGCCCTCGCCGGGGTGCTTGCTCGGCTTCTTGCCGCACTCGCAGTGCTCGAGGTCGTCGGCGCGGAAGCGCTTCTTGCAGAAGCGGCAATCGACCAACGGGTCGGAGAAGCTCTGGAGGTGTCCGGAGGCCTCCCAGACCTTCGGATGCAGGATGATCGAGGAGTCGATGGCCACGATGTCGTCGCGCTCCTGGGTCATCGCCTCCATCCAGCGCGCCTTGACGTTGTTCTTGGCCAGCACGCCGTAGTGGCCGTAGTCGTAGGAGGAACCCAGCCCGCCGTAGATCTCCGAGGAAGGGAAGACAAAGCCGCGCCGGCGGCAAAGTGAGACGACCTTATCCATCGTCACGACATCGTTGGGTTGGCTGGCTTCGCTCATCGTGGCTCCTCGTTGGCGCTCGGGGAAAACAGGTTATAGGGTCGTGCGATGCCCGGACGCCGCCTACTCGGCTTGGCCGTCGTATTCGCTCTGCTCTCGCTGAGCGGCTGGGGCCTTTTCCGCGTATACCGGATATTCAAGCCCGATCAGCACGGGGCGAAGGTGACGCACTTCACGCTGGAGAGCAATTTGGTAGGGCGTCCGCTGGGGGAGATCGTCGTCACTCCCAAAGGTGGCGGGACGGGACGACCGCTGCTCGTTCTGTTGCACGGAAGAGGATCATCTCCAAGCAGCTACCTGGCCAAGTACTGGTTCGACGCGCTCGCCAAGCTTGGCTCGCGTGCGCCCGACCTACTGCTCGTTAACGGAGGTGATCACAGCTATTATCACGACCGCGCCGACGGTCGCTGGGGCAGCTACGTAGTGCGAGAGGCGATACCGGCAGCGCTGGTGCGGACCGGCGCCGATCGCAGTCGCATCGCCATCGGCGGTATCTCGATGGGCGGCTTCGGCGCTCTTTCCGAAGGCCTGCGGCATCCGGGCGCCTTCTGCGCGATCGGTGGCCACTCGGCGGCGCTGTGGCGAACGGGTGGCGAAACACCGCAGGGCGCCTTCGACAACGCCGAGGACTTCGTTCGCAATGACGTCATCAAGATGGCCTCGAGCCGTCAGGTACCGCTTGGTCGCAACACGCGCGTCTGGATCGACGTCGGTAATCAGGATCCGTTCGCCTCGGCCGATAGCGAGCTGGTGCGGGCACTTCGCGCACGCGGTCAGAAGGTCGTCTTCCATAGCTGGCCCGGCGCCCACTCGGGCTCCTACTGGAACAGGCACGTTGCTCAGTACTTGCGCTTCTACGCCGACGCGCTTGCCACTTGCTGAGCGCACCCGGCCAGCGGCTTCACGCAAAATCGCCCGCGTAGGCGGACAAAATCGCCTTGTTGGAGCCTCAGAACGGTCGTAGACTGAGATATAGGCAGGTGACTCTCGAGCGCAGGTCGCCTGCCGAGTTCGGCTTTGCGCCCGAAGCGAACCTGGGGAGTCGTCCATGTTGCGTTTCGGTAGGCCAAACGTCGAGAAACTCGAGGGTAAGAGCGACGTCGCCCGTTTGACGCGCGTGCTGGCCTCCTCGCCGCGAGTTGAGCAACGGATCAAGGCCCTGCATGCTCTGACAAGGCTTGGAGGGCAGGACATGGTTCTGGGCGCGCTTGGCGACGGGGCGCCCGAAGTGCGAGCCGAGGCGGCCCGCGCTCTCGGCGAGAGCGGTGATATCAGCGCGGAGCTCCCGCTCGTACTGGCGCTACGCGACCAGGACTGGCATGTCCGCACGGCCGCGGCCGAGGCGCTCGGCCAGATCGGCGATGCAGAGGCCGAGGAGCCGCTCTTAGCCGAGTCCGGCGACGCCAACAGTCACGTGCGGGCGGCAGTAGCCGAGGCGCTCGGACGCCTGGGCGACGCTCGCGCCGAAGACCCGCTCGTGCGGCAACTCGGCGACGACGATCGCCTTGTTAGGGCCAAGGCCGCCGAAGCGCTTGGCCAACTCGGTGACCAGCAGGCGCTGGGTCCGCTGCTCGAGGCTCTCTCCGACGACGATCCCTATGTACGTGAGTCGGCTGCGCGGGCCGTTGGCTGCCTGCGAGACACGCGGGCGGTAGATCCGCTATTGGCGCTCTTGACCGACTCCGAGTACGGCGTTCGGGCCGAAGCGGCCGAGGTGCTCGGCAAGATCGGCGATGCGCGTGCTCTTGGGCCGCTCGTCAAGGTGCTCGGCGATCGCCGCTATGACGTCTGTCGCATGGCCGCCCGCTCTCTGGCGCGACTGGGCTGGCGACCGGGCTGTAACGAATCCGGCGCCCGCTATTACCTCGCTTTGCACATGATTGATCGAGCAGTCGAGATGGGCTCTTGTGTCGTAAAGCCACTCCTCACGGTGCTACTCGAGGACGACTCGCAGTCGATGCGTGCGGCGGCGGCAAGAGCGCTGGGCGAGATCGGCGACGATCGTGCGGTTGGCCCTCTCATCGCCTGCGTAAACAACATCCGCGTCCCGGAGATCGTGCGCATGGCCTCCGCCGAGGCTCTGGGGATGATTGGCGACGCGACGGCCATGAGGCCGCTCCGCATTGCTCTTCTCGACCACGATGCCGAGGTGCGCAATACGGCCAAGCGGGCGCTCGACCAGATCAACGTGCGCCTGGAACAGCCTCGCGCGACTGCGCAATCCGGCTCGCGCTAGGCTGCACTGCGTGCAGTCTGGAGAAGAGCTAGAGAAGGCCGGCCCGCGCAAGAGCGAGCGCCCTGCGCCGCGGATCAGCCCGTTTCGCTGGGCCCTCTGGTGGGCCTTGCTCTTCTTCTCGCTGCTCCTCTTCTACGTCCTCTTTGCGCCCTTCTGGTTCGGGCTACGCCTGGCGGCCTGGACGGCCGAATTCCGTGCCCGTAGACAAAGAGCCAGGCTCGCCGGCCAGGCGTCCTAGAGAATCGGTTTACAGCCCTGTTTGGCAGCCCAGATGCTGAGCACGACGCTCGCGACAGCAACCGCGATGAGCAGCAGACTGCCAAGCGCGCCCGGGCGCCCGTAGAAACCGTGAACGCGGCCGAGGCGCGTCAGCGCGAGCATGCCGAGAATGCCGCCGAGGAAGCCGCCGACATGGCCGCCGACCGAGATTCCGTTCAAGCTGAAGGTGAAGACGAAGTTCAGGATGACTAGACCGATGATCGAGCCGCCGTAGACGAAGACCCCCTGGCGCTCGAGTACCAGTGCCGCCCCGAAGAGGCCGAAGATCGCGCCGGAGGCGCCGGCCGTTAAGACGCAGGGCGAAACGAGAATCGCGCCGGCCGCGCCGGCCAGGCCGGCTACCAGATAGAGGGAGAGGAAGCGTCCGCGCCCCATGCGCTCCTCGAGCGGGCGCCCGACGAACCAGAGAACGAGCATGTTCATGCCTAGGTGGATTGGGCCGTAGTGCATGAAGGCCGAAGTTAGAAGGCGCCAGTAATCGCCGTCCGCGACCAAAGGACCGGCCAAAACGCCGTGCTCGTAGATCTTGCCGCGATCGGACTGAATGCCGCCTCCGGTCGCCACCGTGGCCAGGTAGACGATGATGTTGATCGCGATTAGCACCCGCGTGACCAGGGCGCCTGAGCCTTCGTAATGCGCCTTCCGAACTGTCTTGGTGACTTTCTCGATGCCTTGCGGCTTGCCCGAGTGCTCGGGGCAGCGGATCCCCACGGCCGCGAAGGTTGCGCAGTCGGTGCAGATCGGGCGCTCGCAGACCGAGCAGGAGAGCCCTGTCTCGCGATCGGGATGTCGGTAGCACGTCGCCATTCGTGAACTTCTCGGTAGCCTACTTGTCATGCGTATTCATGTGTCCTTCACTCCCTTTGAGCCGATCGACTCCCCGCTTGCGGTTGTCATCGACGTTCTGCGAGCCACCTCGACCATCACTCAGGCGCTGGGCTCCGGTTACGAGCGCGTTCTTTGCTGCACCGATATCGAGGACGCGCAGGCGCTTGCTGCCAAGCACGCCCCGGCTGTGCTGGGGGGCGAGCGCAAGTGCTCTCCCATCCCCGGCTTCGACTTCGGCAACTCGCCGCGCGAGTACGTCGGCGAGCCGGCCGCTCCGACGCTGGTGCTCTCGACTACCAACGGCACGCGCCTGCTGGTCACCGCCGCCGAGCACGCCGAGCGCGTGCTTGTAGCCTCGCTGCTCAACCTGGAGGCGCTGATCGAAGCCGTGCGCGCCGATGGGGCGGACGAGCTGGACATCCTCTGCGCCGGATCGCGCGGCGAGCTCTGTCTCGACGACGCCTACGTCGCCGGTCGCATCGCTCAGTCGCTCGACGGCGATCGCACCGACTCGGCGAACGCGGCGATCAGATTGGCGCAGTCCTTCGCCAGTGCCGACGACGGCCTACGGGTGAGCCAGAGTGCTCGCAACATCATGGCCGCCGGTCTCGAGGAAGACATCGCCTACTGCGCCCGTGAGAGCATCCTGCCGATCGTGCCGCGGCTGATCGGGACGGTTGGCGCAGGCGTCGAAGTAGCGCTTTAGTAATTACGGGTTCCGATAGCTACGAGATGTAAGACAGAAGGCTGCACGGGATGAGCTCCTCAGACCGACTGACGATCGAGCCGCTGCCCTCAGCGCTACGCTGGCTCGCCTCGCCGCGAGCATGGAGCGTGGGCGAGCGCAGTCTCGAGCTGAGTAGCGGGCCCGCGACCGATCTGTTTATCGATCCGGCCGGTGACGTGCGGGTTCTCAACGGGGCCGCGCTCATCGGTGAAGTCGCCGAGGGCGATTTTCTCTTCAGCGCGCGTGTCCGGCCCGAACTCGTCTCTACCTTCGATGCGGGCGTGCTGCTCGTTTACAGGGGAGAGACGAGTTGGGCGAAGCTGTGTCTCGAGCGCTCGCCGCAGGGCGAGCCAACCGCGGTCTCGGTCGTGACGCGGGGCGTCTCCGACGACTGCAACTCGTTTTCCGTCGAGAGTGGCGAGGTCGGGTTGCGCATCGCGCGCCTCGGCGACTGCTTCGCCTTTCACGCCTCGCGCGAAGATGGTTTCTGGCGGCTGGTGCGTTACTTCACGCTTGGCGGCGAGGGCGCGGTCGAGATCGGCTTTCTCGCCCAGTCGCCGACGGGTGAGGGCTGCCGAGTCCGCTTCGAGCAGATCGCCTTCGAATACCGACGCCTCGGCGATCTCAGGAACGGTGAGTAACGGGGAATTCGGGCGCGGGTCGGTTGCGCGTTGTCGCTCTCTGCAGCGGCGTTTACACATAGCCGGCGCATTCTCGAGCGTCTTTACTCGATACCGTTTCACGCCCCGTGGGAGGGTGGGGGGTGGAGAGGTGGGTCCCTCCGCTCTCTGGCCCGGCACAGCGGCGCGGCTAGGACTTCTTTGTCGTCTTCGCCTTTTTACTGTTCTTGACGTCGCCGACGAGGTGTCCGTCATGCATGCTCAGGCGGCGCGGCGCACGTGAGGCGAGCCCTGCGTCGTGGGTCGCCACGATGATCGTCGTGCCGTGCCGCGCCGCCAGATCGGTCAGGAGCGTGATCACATCGGCACCGGTATGGGAATCGAGGTTGCCGGTCGGCTCGTCGGCCAGCACCACGCGGGGCTCGGCTAACAGCGCTCTGGCAATGGCGACGCGTTGCTGCTCGCCGCCGGACATCTGACTGGGAAGGTGGAAGGCGCGCTCGCGCAGGCCGACCTCGGAAAGCATCATCAGTGATCGTTCTTCCAGCTCTTTTTGGGGCAGTCCGAGCGGGGCGTGGCCGGCCTCTACGTTCTGGACGGCAGTGAGCGTCGGAAGCAGATTGAACTGCTGGAAGATGAAGCCGAAGGAGCGCAGTCGCAGATCGGCAAGCTCGCCGTCGGAGAGCGCGGCGAGGTCACGGCCTTCGAAGAAGACTTTACCGCTGGACGGCCGGTCGAGCGCTCCCAGCAGTTGCAGCAGCGTCGTCTTGCCCGAGCCGCTCGGTCCCTCGAGGGCGATCAGCTCGTCCTTGTCGATCGAGACGTTGATGTCGTCGACCGCCTTGATGGTCGAGTTTCCGAGCTCGAAATACCGGGTCGCGCTACGCAACTCGTAGAGTGGAAGCGACATCACTCGACCTGCCTCAGGGCATCGGCAGGACGGAGTTGCGCAGCGCGTAGCGCCCCAGTTGCTCCAGCAAGGAGACCTCCTAGAACTGCAAGCGCGAAGCCGATCAGGATGATCGAACCGGCCAGCGGCGCGTGCAGCGCCACCTGATTTGTCGTTTTCGCCACGGTCTGGGCGGCGCTTGCGGCGGCTGGGCCGAAGCCGGCCCGGTTGGCGGTCGTGCTAGCGGTCGCCGACGAGGCGCTCAGCGAAAGGTCGAGAGAGTTGATTACGGCGGTGGCTCCGATTCCTATTACCACGCCGATCACGCCGCCTATGACTCCCTGGGTCATTGACTCGGCGCCGACCTGCCTGATCACAAGCCACTTCGACCAGCCCAGCGCGCGTAGCGTTCCGATCTCGCGCACACGCTTGGCAACCGAGGAGAGGGTGAGCAGCGCGGCAAGCATGATGGCCATCGCGATCACGATGATCGAGAGCGCAAGGCCGAGACTCTTGGCGAGGTCGGAAGCGGTGACCAGCGAGCCGGAGATCTGATCGGCCTCGTCCTTGGCGCTGGCAACCTGGGCGCTCGAGAAGCTCTTCTCGATCTTCTTCTGAACGGCTCCCACGGCCGAGCTCTTGTCGGCGCGCACCAGCACGACGTTGATCTGGTTCTTCTGGCCGGAGAGCGTCTGCAGTTGCGTCAGTGGGACGTAGACATCGGCGCTCTGGCCGCCGAGAGGCGCCTGAACGAGTCCGACCACGCGGAACTTGACTTTCTTGATGGTCAGCGTCGAGCCGACCTTGAGCTTGTGGCTGGAGGCGTAGGAGTTGGCAATCAGGGCCTGGCGTGCGTTCTTCTTCGAGAGGAAGCGGCCCTTGGTGACCTGAGTGGACGTGATCAGGCCCATATCCGTCCGGCTCGTGTCCACGCCGCCGATCGTATAGGTGCTGGTCTTAATGTTCGTCTTCGGTGTTTTTACCTGCTTAGTAGTGGTTTTTTTCTGCGTGGTGATCGTTTTCTGGAATCTGCGCATGCTCGCGGGCATGCACTTGCGCATGGCGGCGGAGCCGCCGAACTGTCCCGGACCTCCCTGACTCTGGCCGGTCAGGCTGCCGCTCTGCGAGGACTGATTACCACCGGGGGAGGCGGTCGTAGTAGTTGAAGTGGTCGTGCTGGTATTTTTCTCCTGCTTCGCCAGGCAGCTCGCCATCTTCGCCATCTCGGCCGCCGTGGGTGGGTTCGTCCGACCCTGAACATTGATCTGCTGGCCGCCGGTCGTGATCTGAGTAGAGATCTTCGGCACCTTTCCTTCCTGGTGCGTCACGGTCAGCGTCAGCCCGGTGGCGGTCTTGGCGACGCCGGAGATGGACTTGACGCTCTTTGTCTGCGACTGCGCGAAGGTGACCTGCGAGCCGGAGGAGAACGTGTCATACGAGAAGTGCTGGCCGGCCTTGCCGAGTGTCGAGAGATCGGTGCTCACGGTGCGATTGGCGAAGGCGCCGCCGGCGCTATCTGGAGAAACCGTGACCGTCAGGTCGGTGCCGATGCTCGAGAGCGGATTGAGCGCCGTCTTCTGAGCCTGATCGAGCCCGTGCGAGAGGGAGGTGATGACTATTACCAGCGCGACTCCGAGCGCCAGCCCGAGCAGCGTCAGGATCGTGCGGCCCTTGCGCCGCAGCAGCTCGCTGCGCAGATAACTCAAGTAGAACATGTATCGAAGGAAAGCAGCCGTCACTAAGACAGCGATGAGAGTTGAGGCCTCAGAGCGCTACTCTCATTCCCTTCTTAGTGTCTGTGACTTAACTTCTCTTAGAGAGAGTTCGAATATCGCGCCCGGGCCCGGGAAGGCGATGGGAGGAAATTGAAACAGATCCTCGTTGTCGATGACGATCGCGCTGTTCGCGAGGCGCTCGAACGCGCTCTCAGCCTCGAGGGTTACGACGTGGAGCTGGCCGCAGGTGGCGCCGAGGCGCTGGCCGCGGTCGAACGGCGCGAGCCCGACGCCGTCGTGCTGGACGTGCTGATGCCGGGCTTGGACGGGCTGGAGGTCTGCCGGCTCCTGCGCAAGGCACAAAGCAGGGTGCCCATCCTGATGCTGACCGTGCGCGACGACCTGGGCGATCGAATCGAGGGCCTCGACGCCGGCGCCGACGACTATCTGGGCAAGCCCTTCGAGCTGGAGGAGCTGCTGGCCCGCGTGCGCGCGCTCCTGCGGCGGGCCGCACCGGGCTCGAGCGGAGAGATCCTGCGCTTCGCCGATCTCACGCTCGATCTGGGCACGCTCGAGGCGCAGCGCGGCAAGCGAGCCTTCAGGCTGTCGGTGACCGAAGCCAACGTGCTCGAGTTCTTCCTGCGCAATCCGCGCCAGGTGCTCTCCCGGGCGCTCGTCTTCGAACGGGTCTGGGGCAGTCACCTCGGCACCGAGTCGAACACCCTGGACGTCTACGTCGGCTATCTGCGGCGCAAGACCGAAGCCGGCGGGGAGCACCGTCTCATTCACACTGTGCGTGGCGCCGGCTACGCATTGCGGGAGCGATGAGCCTTCGCATCCGACTCGCGCTGGCGACGGCTTTGGTGGTCGCCTTTTCGGTCGCGCTGGCCTCGTTCGCCGTCTACGTCTCGATGCGCTCCGATCTGCTGCGAAACGTCGACGACGGGCTCGAGCACCGGGCTCTCGTCTTCCAAAGCGGTGTGCGCGGTACCACGCCTCCTCCCGAAGATCTGGCCAGCACGCTCCCGGGACCGCGGTTCGGGCAACGCGAGTACTTTCAGATCGTCACCGCGAAGGGTGTAACCCGCCCCGCCAACGACAACGACGCGATACCGATCGACGCGCGTACGCGAGCCGTGGCCTCGGGCGAAGGCAGAGCCTATTTCTCCAGCACTCATATAGCCGGCATCCATGCGCGCGTCCTGACCGTTCCGATCGGCAGGAAGGCGGCGCTTCAGATCGCCAGCCCGCTTGACAGCGTCGACCGCGAGTTACATCGGTTGAGACTGATCCTGCTGCTCGTCTCGCTGGCCGGCGTGGCGCTGGCGACCGCCGCCGGCGGGCTCGTCTCGCACACCGCGCTCGTGGCCGTGCGCCGCGTCACCGACGCGGCCGAGCGGGTGACGAGCACGCTGGATACGAGCGAGCGGGTGCCCGAGCACGGCAAGGACGAGCTGGCCCGTCTGGCCGTCTCCTTCAACGCCATGCTGGCGGCGCTACAGGAAGCGATCGAAACGCAGAAGCGCTTCGTCGCCGACGCCTCGCACGAGCTGCTGACGCCGGTAACGAGCTTGCAGACCAACCTCGAGGTGCTGGCCAAGGCGCCGCGCCTGCCGGCTAAGAAACGAAAAGACCTGATCGGCGACGTGCTTGGTGAGTTGCACGAGGTGCGCAAGCTAATCGGCAACCTGGTTGAGCTGGCGCGGGGTGAACGCGGCGAGCAGCGTCAGCAGGTTCGCTTCGACGGCCTCGTGAACGACTGCATCGACCAGGCGACGCTGCGTTATCCAGGGCTTCACTTTGCGGCCGAGCTGGAGCCGACGACTGTCGAGGGCGACTCCTATCGGCTCGAGCGGGCGGTTGGGAACCTGCTCGAGAACGCCGCCAAGTGGAGCGAGCCGGGCGGGCTGATCGAGGTCGGGCTCGCCGGCGGCGAGCTCACCGTACGCGATCGCGGGCCTGGAGTGTCAGACGAAGACAAGCCCCACGTATTCGAGCGCTTCTATCGCGCCGCGGCGGCTCGCGGCATGCCCGGCTCCGGGCTCGGGTTGGCTATCGTGCGCGAGATCGTCGAGGCGCACGGCGGCACGGTCGAGGTCGCCGATGCCGAGGGTGGGGGAGCGCTGCTGAGGTTGAGGTTGCCGGGCGCTGCGCCGGCTGCCACGGGCTGATTGCGGTAGTTCGCGCGGGAGCCGCGAGTAAGAAACGTCGAATACGGCGAGAACAGGCTCAAGAACCTTGGCCCATCGATTGGAAAGGGGTGAGCAAGCTTGCGAGTCGCCGTATTTAGTGCCAAGTCCTACGTCCGTCGTTTTCTCGACGCCGCGAACGGTCGCAGCGAGCATGATCTCGTCTATTTCGAGACCACTCTCGACCGCGATACGTCCCTGCTAGCGGCGGGGTTTCCCTGCGTCTGCGCCTTCGTGCACGACCGGCTCGACCGGCCGGTGCTGAAGCGGCTTGCATATGGAGGGACACGTCTCCTGGCGCTCCGTTCGGCCGGGTTCAACAACGTCGACCTCGAGGCGGCGGCTGACCTCGGGATCACCGTGACGCGCGTCCCGGCCTACTCGCCCTACGCTGTCGCCGAGCACACGGTCGGTTTGATCCTGGCGCTGAACCGCGGCATTCACCGCGCCTACGGGAGAGTCCGCGATGGCAACTTCGCGCTCGGCGGCCTGCTCGGCTTCGATCTGCACGGGCGCACGGCGGGCATCATCGGAACGGGCGTGATCGGCACGACGCTGGCTCGTATCCTCAGCGGTTTCGGCTGCACTGTGCTTGCCTATGACCTACACGAGAACCCCGAGTGCCTCGCGTTGGGTGTCCGCTACGTAGAGCTGGACGAGCTGCTCGCCTCCTCCGACATCATCAGCCTCAACTGTCCGTTGACGCCCGAGACCTACCATCTGATCGACACCGACGCGCTGGCGCGGGTCAAGCCGGGCGTGATGCTGATCAACACGAGTCGCGGCGCGCTGATCGACACTCAGGCGGTGACAGAGGCGCTGAAAGACGGCCGCGTTGGCTACCTCGGGCTCGACGTCTACGAGGAGGAGGACGGACTTTTCGACGAGGATCTCTCCAACGAGATCATTCAGGACGACGTCTTCATGCGCCTGCTCACATTCCCGAACGTGATCGTGACAGCCCACCAGGCCTACTTCACTTCAGATGCCCTGAGTAACATCGCCGACACGACGCTCGCGAACATAAGCGCCTTTGAGCGCGGCGAAAGGTCCGGGAACGAAGTGGACATCGAGCGGGTTAGGGGCTGAGCCGCTCCAGCACCAGCGCCACCCCGTCCTCGTCGTTCGAAGCCGTGACCTCGTCGGCAACCGCCAGAACTTCGGGGTGCGCGTTGGCTACTGCGATACCGCGCCCGGCCCAGGCCAGCATCGAGACATCGTTGGGCATGTCGCCGAAGGCGATCACCTCGCTGCGATCGATATCTAGCTCGGCGCAGAGCTCGGCCAGTGCTCGGCCCTTGGTGACGCCGGCGGCGGAGATCTCAACCAGGCCGGCGCCCGAGTAACTGGCCTCGACCTGATCGCCCGCGAAGTCGCTGGCCAGCGCGTGTAGCTCGGCCTGCGGCAGCTCGGGGTGTTGAAGTACCAGCTTGCTGACCGGCTCGGAGAGGAAGACGAGGGCGTCGGCGCGGGGGATCGAATCGGGCGGACGGAAGAGCGGCCGGTAGGCGGGCTCGGCGACGAAGCCTGAGGGGCGCTCGCAGCCGAAGACGACGCCCGGCGCGACGCGGCGCAACCCGTGCACCAACTCGAGCGCGGTCTCGGCCTCGAGCGGGCGGTGGATGAGAACGCGGCCTTCCTGATAGTCGTAGACAACAGCGCCGTTGGCGCAGAT
>DATCCQ010000213.1:0-7700 GCA_036511185.1 Gaiellaceae bacterium | reverse complement strand
GGAGCGCACTGCGCGCCGCTTCGAGCAGAGCGGGGTCGGCCGCGAGTCGGTTGGTCGAGAAGCGCGGGTAAAGGTCGCAGTAGATCGCCTCTGTGCCTACGACGACGTCGAGAACGTCGATGCCCGAGCCGCGCCGGGCGCCCGCCAGCCCCACGTTGATCACCACTCGCGGCCTCTCCTTGATGATCTCCTTGGCGGTGGCGATCGCCGCCTCGACCGGCCCGACTCCACAGGCGAGTAGACGCGCCTTGTCACGCGCGCCCGCGAGCTCCTGACCGATCGCTCCGACAAACAGGATCATGCTGGAAAGCTACCCGCGGCGGCGGTGCTTCGAACACGAAGCCAGATTCGCAGGCTCTTTGAGACTGCGCTCTAGGAGGCTACGCGCAGGTGCAGGCCGAGATCGCCGGAAGTGCCCTGCGACTGTCGGCGCTCATCCAGCTCGTCGGCCGGCTTGGGCACCGCCAGGGTCTCTTTCAGCCCGGGGCTCGAGTCGGCGGTCGTGCTGGGATTCTCTGTTTCCTGCGGAGTCTCCGCGGTCATTTCCGGAGTTTGCTCGCTCGGCGCCGGCTCCATGTCGATCAGAACCAGAGACCGGGCGGAATCGCCGCGCCGGGCCATTGAGCCCAGCCACTTCGGCCGCTCGGTCTCTTCCGGATCCACCCAACCGGGATCGTCGCTGCGGGCTCCCTCACGCCGCGCAACTGATCCCAGCCACTTTGGCCGCGCACCCTCCCCATCAAGCTCTTCTTCTTTCCATCCTGGGCCGTGCTCCTTGGCCAAGCCACGCCGCGCAACCGAGCCAAGCCAGCGGGGAGATTCAGGGTCGCGGTCGGACGGGAAATCTATGTTTGGTTCCGCAGTCATGTCCCATTGATCGACCGGACGCCCGCAGCTTTTCGAGAGAAAAATAACGCCACCTCAAAACGGTGATGCAGGTGTCCCGTTTCTGCGTACTGGAGCAGGAGAAAGACGTGCATCTCGACGGTTTTCGCACTTGCGCATCGGCGTCACTAAACTCCCTTCTGTGGGCTACACGATCTTCCGCCCGGACGAGCTCGAGTTCCGTGCGCCTTCTCGGGGCGACCAGAGTCGCGGCATCGCCCCCCTTTCCGAGGCGCTGCAGAACATGCGCGCCAACATCTGGCGCCTACCGCCTGGGGTGCGCGGCAACCGCCACGTCGAGCACGTCCAGGACGAGCTATTCGTCGTCTTGGACGGTACCGCCACACTGCTGCTCGGCGATCCGCCCGAGCGAGTCGAGCTGTCGCGCGGCTCGGTCGCCGCGGTCGAGTGCGAGACCGCCCTCCAGCTCCGCAACGAGACGGGCGCAGAGATCACGGTGCTGATCGTCGGCGCCCCGCCTATCCAGGGCAAGGCCGATTACCTGCCCGACGTCGACTAGACCTCTCCTCAAGACCGGAGCGGCTAGTTCTCCTTAGCCTTCTTCTTCGCCTTCGCCTTGGTGAACGCGATCTCGCCGTTCTCGGCATCCACCAGCAGCGTGTCGCCTGCGGCGAAGTCGCCTTCGAGCTCTCAGTCGACCCAGAGCCCGGAGAGCGGCATTGCCCAGAGCCGATCTCCAAGCGGCTTCGTGGAAGCGCCCGCGTAAAGGACGACCCCTGCGACGAAGTCCGGCCCTCGCGCATCTCGTAGCTTGACGAGCCCGCTGTAGTCGTCGGGCTTCACGGTGGCGGCGGCTTTCACTTCGATCCCCGCGATCTTGCCGGCGAGAGTCTCGAGTACGACATCGACCTCGTATCGACCCTTGTGTTGGCGATAGTGGTACTGGCGCGGCTCGGCCTCCGACGTCTCCGAGAGGCGAAGCACCTCCATGGCGACAAAGTTCTCGAGGATCTTGCCCGTGATCTGATCATCGCGTGCGATCCGCTCTTCGTCTGCCCCGAGCAGATAGGCCATCAGGCCGCTGTCGACGATGTAGATCTTCTCGTGTTGAATCTCACGACTGCCGATCCCCGGTCTCCATGCTTGGATGCGCTTAACCACGAAGATCGTCTCCAGTAGCTTCGTGTACGAAACGACGGTTTCAGCGTCGATTTGAAGCTCGCCGGCCACATTCGAGGGGACAAAGAGGTTCGCCGCTCGGACCGCGATCAACCGCAGAAGCCGCGGAACGACGTCCAGTCTCTTCGCATCCGCGATGTCTCGGAGATCGCGTTCGACTAGTGAATCGATGTAATCGCGATACCAGCGCCGGCGCCGAGCGGGCGGCCTTAGTCGGGCCTCGGGGTAACCCCCGGCGACGACGACATCGACGAAGGCGCTGCGTCCAACTGGCGCGTTCTCAACAACGGGAATATCTCGAGCCAGGAGTCGATCGACAAAGTTCGTCCTGCAACCGTTCAACTCGCTCTGTGAAAACGGCCAGAGGGTTAGGTACTCGGCCCGGCCTGTGAGCGCTTCCCGAAGCTTGGGCGCGGTGAGGATATTGGCCGACCCAGTCAAGAGAAAGCGACCCGGCTCTCTGTCTAGATCGACGATGTCTTTGATCTCGAACAGTAGATCCGGTGCTCGTTGCGCCTCGTCAATGAGGAGCGGCCGTCCTGCCTCGGCGAGAAAGCCAGCGGGATCGTCGACCACCGCGGCGCGTACGGTGGTGTCATCGAGACTCACTAGCGACATCGGGACGTCGCGATCGGCTACGTAGCGTGTCAACGTGCTCTTCCCGACCTGCCGTGCCCCGAGCAGAACGACGACTCGAGTGTCCTTCAGCGCGGTCAGGAGTGCGCCGTGAACGGCACGACGTACGAGGTAGCCGGTCGCCTTTTCGGATGAGCCCGCGGTGGACATATTGCGGTTTAGTTACGCCTTTTCTGCGGTTTTCCTGCGCGTTTTCTGCGGTTAGACTAGGCGTAAACCACGACCGATGCAAACCAACGTCCGCTGACTCGACAAAGCTCTAGGCAGTTGCTGTCTTGTCCGCCTTCGCCTTGGTAAACGCGATCTCGCCGTTCTCGGCATCCACCAGTAGCGTGTCGCCTGCGGCGAATTCGCCTTCCAGCAGGTGCTGGGCGAGCGGGTTCTCGATCAGGCGCTGAATGGCGCGCTTGAGCGGACGGGCGCCGAAGAGCGGATCCCAGCCCTCCGCGACGATCACCTCTTTGGCCGCGTCGGTCAGCTCGAGCGAGACCTCGCGCTCGGCCAGGCGCTGGCGCAGGCGCGCGAGCTGGAGCTCGACGATGTCGGCGATCTCCTCGCGGGTGAGCGGCTTGAACTCGATGATCTCGTCGATCCGGTTCAGGAACTCGGGCCGAAAGTAATCCTTCAGATCGGCGGTCGAGCGCAGGTTGGAGGTCATGATGATGACCGTGTTGCGGAAGTCGACCGTGCGACCGTGGCCGTCGGTCAGGCGGCCGTCGTCCACGATCTGCAGCAGCACGTCGAAGACCTCGGCGTGCGCCTTCTCGATCTCGTCGAGCAGAATCACGCAGTAGGGCCGGCGGCGAACTGCCTCGGTCAGCTGGCCGCCCTCCTCGTAACCGATGTAGCCGGGCGGCGCCCCGATCAGCCGGGCGACGGTGTGCCGCTCCTGGTACTCCGTCATGTCCAGCCTGACCATGGCGTGCTCGTCGTCGAACATGAACTCCGCCAGCGCGCGGGCCAGCTCGGTCTTGCCCACTCCGGTCGGGCCTAGGAAGACGAAGGAGCCGATCGGGCGGTTGGGATCTTGTAAGCCGGAGCGGGCGCGGCGGAGGGCGTTCGACACGGCCTCGACGGCCTCGTGCTGACCGATCACGCGCTCGTGTAGGCGATCCTCCATGTGAATCAGCTTCTCGGTCTCGCCTTCGAGTAGGCGATCGACCGGAATGCCCGTCCAGCTCGCCACGACCGAGGCGATGTCGTCCTCGTCCACCTCTTCCTTGACCATCGGCTCGTGCCCGACCTCGGCCTCGGCGCGGGCGTCGCGCTCCTTCTCCAGCTCCGGCAGCTCGCCGTAGCGAATCTCGGCCACGCGCTCGAGATCGCCGGCTCTCTCGGCTCGCTCCGCTTCGCCGGAGAGCTTGTCGATCCGCTGCGTGATCTCCTTGATCCGATCGAGCGCCTCCTTTTCCTTGGCCCAGCGTGCGGCCAGCTCATCGCGACCTGCCTTGGCCTCGACCAGCTCACGCTCGACCGGCGCCTTAACTTCCTTCTTCTCCTTGGCCATCGCGGCCAGCTCGATCTCGAACTGGCGCACGCGGCGCTCGGCCTCATCCAGCTCCAGCGGCGAGGAGTCGATCTCCATGCGCAGGCGCGATCCCGCCTCGTCGACCAGGTCGATCGCCTTGTCGGGCAGGAAGCGGTCGGAGATATAGCGATCGGAGAGCACGGCGGCCGCCACCAGCGCCGCGTCGCGGATACGTACGCCGTGGTGGGCCTCGTAGCGCTCCTTGAGCCCGCGCAGGATGGCGACGGTATCGGTCACCGAAGGTTCGCCGACCGTGATCGGCTGGAAACGGCGCTCGAGTGCGGCATCCTTCTCGATGTACTTGCGGTACTCGTCCAGCGTGGTCGCGCCGACCGCGCGCAGCTCGCCGCGCGCCAGCATCGGTTTGAGCATGTTGGAGGCGTCGATGGCTCCCTCCGCCGCACCGGCGCCGACGATGGTGTGCAGCTCGTCGATGAAGAGGATCAGCTCGCCCTGAGCCTCCTTGATCTCATTCAGTACCGCCTTCAGCCGCTCCTCGAACTCACCGCGGTACTTGGCGCCCGCGAGCAGCGCCCCGATGTCCAGCGCCCAGACGCGCTTGCCCTTCAACCCTTCGGGGACGTCGCCCGCGACTATCCGCTGCGCCAGTCCCTCCGCGATCGCCGTCTTACCCACGCCGGGCTCACCGATCAAGACCGGGTTGTTCTTGGTGCGCCGCGATAGCACCTGCATCACGCGGCGGATCTCGTCGTCGCGTCCGATCACCGGGTCGAGCTTGCCCTGCTCGGCCAGCTCGGTCAGGTCGCGGCCGAACTTCTCCAGCGCCTGGTAGGTGCTCTCTGGATCTTGGCTCGTGACCCTCTGTGAGCCGCGCACCTGCTCGAGGCGCTGCAGCAACTCGGCGCGCGGAACGACATTCAGCGCAAGCAACAGGTGCTCGACCGAGACGAAGTCGTCGCCGAGCTTCTTCGATTCGTCGAGGGCGCGATCGAGCAGGGCGGCAAACGCCGCCGATGCCTGCGGCTGAACGGCGGTTCCGGAAACACTAGGGCGGGCACGCAGGTCAGCCTCGGCCTTCGCGCGCAGCTCTTCCTGCCTCTCACCGACCAGCGCGCGCGGCAGCTCCTGGTCGAGTAGCGCCACGAGCAGGTGCTCGGGATAGACCTCGGGGTTACCGCCGCGGCGCGCCAGCTCCTGGGCGCCGGCGACCGCCTCTTGCGATTTCAGTGTCAGCTTGTTGAAGTCCATGCTTTTCCCTTACCCAGCTTGTCGTTTACGTCGCGGATGCGGCAGCGGCGGCTCCGGCGCCCGGTAGATGACGAGCTCGCGCCGGTAAGAGCGGTGCACCTGCTCGATCGCCTCGCGCATCTCGCGCTCCATGCGATCGAGTCGGGCGTGCATCCGTTGCATCTCGTCTTCCAGCGAAAGCACCCGCTCGACGCCGGCCAGGTTGAGGCCCATCTCGGTCGTCAGGCGCTGAATCGCCCGCAGCCGCTCGAGATCGGCTTCGGAATACAGGCGCGTATTTCCGCCCGTGCGCTGCGGCCGTACCAGGCCCTTGGCTTCGTAGATGCGCAGCGTCTGCGGATGCATCCCGACTAGCTCGGCGGCGATCGAGATCATGTAACGGGGACGGTCGTCGGTCATCGCGATGCCCTTTCTCGTTCTTGCTCCTTCAGGGCCGAAGCCCGCGCCACGATCAGGCGCAGATTCAGCCAGATCGCCAAAACGACACCCGAGAAGGCGAATACGACCGCCCCGGCGACGGGGTTTACCGCCAGCAGGAGGGCCACTCCTCCGAGATCGAGCACGGTTATGACTACGAGCATCAGCGGTGAGAGGAGCGGTGAGATCTGGCGCGTGACCTGCGCCGGAGCAACCTCGCCGCGCGTGGTCTCGCTTGTATTGAGCAAGTCCTCGGTCGTGGCTTTCTTGAATAGCCGTTCATCGGTCGATCGATCGCTCATCGCACCAACCTTTCGCGCGGATTCTCTCTCGAAACCGATTTCAGCTGCTCTACCGCTTCCTTCTCGGCCTTGGAGAGCTTCTTGGGAACTGTCACGCGCAGGCGCGCGAGCAGGTCGCCGCGGCCCGAGCCCTTGAGCTTGGGCGCGCCCTGGCCGCGCACGCGCAGCAGCTTGCCCGACTCCGAGCCGGCGGGAACCTTGAGTGAGATCTTGCCGTCGGGGGTCGGCACCTCGACCGTTGCGCCGAGCGCGGCCTCGGGGTAGGTGACCGGCACCTCTACGATCAAGTCGGCGCCGCGGCGCTCGAACAGTTTCGAGGCTGCAACGCGCGTGACCACGAAGAGGTCGCCGGGCGGGCCACCGTGCACTCCCGGCTCACCCTTGCCCTTGAGACGGATGCGGGTGCCGTCCTTGACCCCGGCCGGAATCTTGACCTTGTACTGCTTGGTGCGCCGCACCTGGCCCGTGCCACGACAGCTCGGGCAGGGCTTTTCGATGATCATTCCGGCGCCCCGGCAGCGCCTACAGGGTTGCGAGATGGCGAACGGACCCTGGCTCTCGGCGACGACGCCGCGACCGCCGCACTGGGGGCACGTTATGGGCGAGGTGCCCGGCTTGGCCCCCGAGCCGCCGCAGGTCGAGCAGGCCGCGTCGACCTCAACCGGGACGCGCGTCTCTGCCCCGCGCAGTGAATCCTCGAAGGAGAGATTGAGCGTCGCTTCGATGTCGCCGCCCCTCATCGCGCGGGAGCGTGCGCGTCCTCCGCCGCCTCCAAAGAGGTTCGAGAACACGTCGCCGAAGCCGCCTAGATCGCCCAGATCGAACTGCTCGAAACGAACGCCGCCCGGCCCCGCCCCGCCCATCTGCGGCCCGCCGGCGCCGAACATGTCGTACTGCTTGCGCTTCTCGTCGTCGGAGAGGATGTCGTAGGCGTTCTGCACCTCCTTGAAGCGCTCCTCGGCTTCCTTGTCGCCGGGGTTGGCATCGGGGTGGTGGCGCCGCGCCAGCTTGCGATAGGCCTTCTTGATCTCGTCCGCGCTGGCGCCACGCGAAACCCCAAGCGTCTCGTAGAGGTCTCTAGCCACGAGCGTCTACTCCTCTGGCACCGGCGCCGCCGCGACGACCACCCGTGCCGGCCGCAGCACCCGGTCGCCGAGCAGATAGCCGCGCTGCACGACCTCCAGGATCGTCCCCTCCTCGGCCTCCGACGGAATCGCCGCCAGCGCCTCGTGCACGTGCGGATCGAAGGGACTGTCGGTGGAGATCTCCTGCAGCCCCTCCCTGGCCAACACGCCACTCAACTCGCGATGAACCAGGCGAACGCCGTCCTCGAGCTTGGCCTCCTCGTGCAGGCCCGCGGCCTCCAGCGCTCGGCTCAGATCGTCCAGCACGGGCAGGATCGCTTCGACCAGACCGGCGTGGGCGCGTGACACGAGCGCCTCTCGCTCGCGGGCGACGCGCTTGCGGTAATTGTCGAAGTCGGCCGCCACACGCTTGAGATCGCCCAGATACTGGTCGCGTAACGCCTCGGCCTCGGCCCGCGCCCGCTCCAGCTCCTGGCGATCGGCAGCCGGCGCGGCGAC
>DATCCQ010000212.1:0-3292 GCA_036511185.1 Gaiellaceae bacterium | reverse complement strand
CTGGATGGTGTGCGCATAACTGGCATAAGAATCGGAGAGAGCGCGCGCCACCAGCGCGCCAACCTGGTTGCCGGGATCACCGAGCACTTCTATCTTCACCGGCGCCCCGCCCAGGAAGGCAGCCGAAAGGCCGGCTGGAAGAACGATCGCAGCGTCGAGCTTGCCATCCTCTACCCGCTTACGGGCGACGCTGTCACTGCTCTGCGTCTTTAGCCGAACAGGTGCCTGCTTGGCGGCCTTGAAGAAGCTCGCCGCAGCCGCGCCGTGGTCGAGGTTCACCACTCCGATCTTGTAAGTCGAGCTGCCGACCGCGAAACCGGAGATGGTCACGCTGAGCGCTAAAGCGAGCGCGAGCGGCGCAACGATCCCAACCAACAGCGCGGAGCGATCGCGCAGCCGCTGACGCAGGTCCTTGGCGGTGATGAGGAGAGCGGTTCGCACCGGGCCAAACCGCCGCTTCAGTCGCGTAGGGCTCGGCCGGTGAGGTGCAGGAAGACAGCCTCCAGGTTCGGCTCTTCGACCTCGACGCTGTGGACGGCGACGCCAAGGTTACTCACCGTGGTCAGGATCTTGGGCAATACGGCGTTGGCGCCTTTGACCAGGATCTCGATCGACTCCTGCCCCACCGAGGCGGTCTCGACCGCGTCGATCTCGGCGCAGGCCTTGGCGGCCGCCTCGAGATGACCGCTGCCTGTTAGGTGCACTTTGTCGTGCTCACCCAGCAGCGCCACCAGTTCCTCGCGAGTTCCCTCGGCCTTCAGCTCGCCGCGATCGATGATCCCGACCCGGTCGCAGAGGCGCTCGGCTTCTTCCATGTAGTGCGTCGTGTAGAGGACGGCCATGCCTTGCCCGCTCAGCTGCTCGACCGACTCGAGGATGGCGTTTCGACTTTGCGGATCGACGCCGACGGTGGGCTCGTCGAGGATCAGCAGGCTCGGCGAGTGGAGCAAACCGATGCCGATGTTGAGCCGGCGCTTCATCCCGCCCGAGTACTTCTTGGCCTGATCGTCGGCACGCTCGGTCAGGCCGATGATCTCCAGCACCTCGTTCACCCGGGTGCGGTTCTTATTGCCGCGGAGCCCGTAGAGCTTGGCGAAGAAGGAGAGGTTCTCGCGCGCCGTCAAGTCCGGATAGATGGCCAGATCCTGAGGAACGAAGCCGATCGCCGCCTTCGCCGCCACGCTCTTGGTGGTCAAACGATTACCCGCTACGGTCACCTCGCCGGCGTCGGCCTCGAGCAGGCCGGCGACGATCGAGATAGTTGTCGTCTTGCCGGCGCCGTTCGGGCCGAGCAGTCCGTAGCTCTCGCCGGGCGCGATCTCGAAGCTGACGCCGCGAACAGCCTCGATCTCGCCGAAGCGTTTACGCAAGCCCTCGCAGTGGAGCACGCGGTTGTTATGTTCTTCGCTCAATAGTCCGTTTCGTACCATTGCAAAAGGATGGTGCGGACAATACGGTAAGATACGGACGATGTCAAGATCGAACCTCACACCCGTCTCGTATCTGGTGCTCGGATGGCTCGCTTACGGCCCAGCGACGTCGTACGACCTGAAGCGCAGGAGTGCTAACTCGGTCGGCTACTTCTGGGAGTTTCCGCACTCGCAGCTCTACGCCGAGCCGGCGCGACTAACGAAGCTGGGGCTACTCGAAGAGAAGCGCGAGCTAACAGGCCGCCGCCGCCACGTCTACTCGATAACCGACACCGGTCGCCAGGCTCTCGAGGATTGGTTGCGCGAGCCCTCATCCGAGGAGCCGCAGATTCGCGATATCGGCCTGCTCAAGCTGTTCTTTCACGATGGGCTAGAGATAGACAGCGACAGCGTCGTCGCCCTCGCCCAAGCTCAGGAGCAGTCGCACCGCGAGAAGCTGGCTACCTATGAGGAGATAGAGCGTACGGTGCCGGAGGAAGCTGCCTTCGGGCGTGCGGCGCTGCAGGCGGGCTTTCTCTTCGAGCGGGCCTTCATCGAGTTCTGGAGCGGGATCGCCGCCAACCCGCCCAGGGCGGTCACTCGATCGGATCGACGTGCGCCGGGTACGAGCCGAACACCCGCAGCTCGCGGGTGAGAGTGCCGATCTCCTCGAGCGTATCGCTCACGATCGGGTCGAGCGGGAAGCCGGCCAGCACGGCGTCGAAGCGGTAGCGCCAGGGCGCGCGCGGAATTGGGCGTGAGACGAGCTGCACCAGATCGATCGAGTGACGATAGAACGGCTCAAGCGCGCGGAAGAGGGCGCCCGGCCTGTGATCGGTGACGAACGAGAAGGCGAGGCGCCAGTCTTCGCCGTTGCAGTCCAGGCGCGTGTAGGTGGCCAGCGAGACGAAGCGGGTGAAGGCCTCGGGGTGATCACCAATATCGTGGGCGAGTATCTCCAGGTCGAGCAAGTGGGCGGCTCGCTCGCTGGCAATCGCAACTTCGCTCGGGTCTCGCTTCTCGGCGATCTCCTGCGCGGCGCCTACTGTGGTTGCGTTCGCCACCGCGGTCACCCAGGGAATCGAGGCCAGGAACTGCCGGCACTGATCGAATGCGATCGGGCGCGAGTGAACGACTCGAACTTCCTCTAGCGGGACTTTCTCGACTCCGACCAGACAGTGGTGAATGGGGATCATTGTCTGGGCCACGATCGAGAGCGGCGAGTCGTAGAGCAGATCGTGCGTCTCGGCCACCGGACCGGCCAGCGAGCTCTCTATCGGCAGAACTCCGAATTCGACCTCGCCGCAGGCCACCGCGTCGGCGACCGCCGAGAAGTTGGGCAGTGGTACGAGCTCGGCGTCGTTCGGGAAGAGGCGATCGCAGGCTGCGGCGCTGTGTGCGCCGTCGCGCCCCGGATATGCGACTCGAGTAGTCATAGCTCTGTCAGACAGCCTAGACGGCCCGAGGGTGGATATGTGTGACTCAGCCGCCTTCTGCGGTCACTTCGCGACTGAGCGCTTCGAGAACCTTCTCGGTGAATTCGCGCGTGCCGGCCTTGCCGCCCAGATCGGGCGTGGGAGTCTCGCGGATTGCGATCTCTACTGCCTGCCTGAGCTCCTCGGCCGCCGTCTCCTCGCCGAAGGCGTGCTCCAGCATCATTGCCACCGAACGCAGCATGGCGGTGGGATTGGCGATTCCCTTTCCGGCGATGTCCGGCGCCGAGCCGTGCACGGGCTCGAAGATTCCCGGGCCGCCGTCTGCGAGCGAGGCCGAGGCGGCCAGCCCAAGCCCTCCGGTCACGGCCGCGGCCAGGTCGGAAAGGATGTCTCCGAACATGTTTTCGGTCACGATCAGGTCGAACTGCTCGGGAGCGCGGGCGATCT
>DATCCQ010000211.1:0-7319 GCA_036511185.1 Gaiellaceae bacterium | reverse complement strand
CGACCACGCTCGATGCCGCTCTGCTGCCGTTCACCTTGCTTGCGCTTGCGCTGGCCCGCTTGCGCTGGACGCGGCGCATGCTCCAGGGCCTACTGGCGCAGCTCGTCACGATGGCTCTCGTTTTCGCGCTGATCGGTGCGTATCAGTACCGGACACGCGACGTCTTCTGGAATCCGAAGGTCATCAACTCGAACGCCTATGCGCCCTTCTTCCGGGTCAACTCGGTGTTCTGGGACCCGTCGATCTACGGTCGTTTCTTGGTGCTTGCCATCCTGGCCTGCCTCGCGCTCGTGGTTACGCGCACCGGCCGTCCCTGGCTCGCTGCCTCGACCTGCGCAATGGCCGTACTCTGGATCGGGCTCGCGCTCTCCTTTTCGCAGTCCAGCTTCGCGGCCCTTGTCGTGGGGGTGGTGGCCGCCACTCTCGTCACCTGGCGCAGGCGCGCAGCGGTTCCGCTGTTAGCCGCGGCGATACTGCTCGTGCCCGTCGCTCTGATTGCACCGCAGGCTCGAGCGAAGATGCTCGACCCGTCAAAAAGGGATCTGAGCAGCATCACCTCGGCGCGCTCGACCCTCGTCGACCACGGGATCCGAATCGCCGTTCATCACCCGCTGATCGGCGTCGGCATAGGCGGATTTCGACGGGCTTACGCCGAGCTCACCGGGTTGTCCGGGCGCGATCTGCGCAAGGCCGCCTCGCACACCACACCTGTGACGGTCGCCGCGGAAGAAGGCATGGTTGGGCTTGCGCTCTTTCTCTGGCTGCTCGGAACCTCGTTACTCGTGACCTTCCGCCGCGCCGGGCCGACCTTCTCAGGGCGCGTTCAACTCGTCTGCGCACTTGGGCTGACGGCTATAGCCGTGCACAGCCTCTTCTACGCGGACTTCTTCGAAGACCCGACGACCTGGGGGCTCCTCGCAATCGCGGTCGCCGCGCCGCTTGCGCTTACAAGCGGGCGGTCGGCAATCGATGATGGCGATGTGGTCGAAACTCAACCACTATGAAGCCAAGAGCGACGAAAGTCGTTGCCATTGCCACTACCCAGATAGTCATCTATCTGCCCTCCCGGGCCAGTGCCGCTTGAATTGAACCGCACCCCCGTTTCCGACAGGAGAGACCGAATTCAGAGGTCCAAGGTCGAAAGGTTCCCTAAGAACTGGCCGCTCGCCGTTTACGGCTCGACACTAATCCGGTTTAGAAGAAATCGACCGCTCGCTTGACACCCATTCGGTGGATAAACATCACCGTTTTAGCTCTGTGAAAACGTTTTCAGGAGGGCTAACTTTCGGAGTAAGCCAAGTCGCTATGGCTCTGAGAAAACCTACGCCCCCAAAGGAGAAGCTCCCCCGCATGAGCCTTCTCATCCCAGAACCGCCGAAGTACACCGCTCCGATCGTGAGGTCCAAAGTCGCAGTTACGGCGCGGATGGTTGACACGGCGACCCGTCTTCACGCCTGGTCGATCCCCATCCCATGCTGTGTCCATGGAAAGCCGTTCGAGCAGCACTGCGACCAGTGCAACGCCGCCGCGTCGCTCGGATAAGAGCCCATTCCGCTAGGGATGGGCTCTAAGCGGTCGGATCCACTTCGAGACACCAAACGGTTAGTGCAGACGCCGAAGCGAGAGGCCGGAATCGCTGCTCTCGCGCGCTCTCAACAGTCGCTGAATCTCCGTGACCAGCCTGACCATGTCGAAAGGCTTGTAGAGGAAGGCATCGACGCCGGCATCCTCAGCCGTCAGCCGGTCGCCGGCTTGCATGCTCCCGGTCGCCATCAAGATGGGCGTCGTCTCGAGCCCCGGCACCTCCCTGATCGCGCGGGCAACCTCGATGCCGCTGCAGTCGGGTAGGCCCAGATCGACCATGACCAGATCGGGCTTGACGTTTCGCGCCAACTCAATTCCCGACCTGCCGTCGCCGGCCTCGAAGACGTGGTAGCCGTACGGCTCAATTGTCAGCCGAAACAGAAGTCGGAGACTCGGATCGTCCTCACAGAGGAGAATGGTTGCGGCGGTTGAGTTCACTTGGGCGGCAGCTCGATAGCGAGCCTCATCTTACCATTAGGTAACCTTGACTGTCTAGCGAGCCAGGAGCCCGGGCGAATCAAAGCACTCCGCCGCCCGGCCACGCCCGGCGGGCCTTCATTCTGTAGGGCTTCTCCGGCCACGCGACTCCGGGCGGCACGTAAACTCAGTTCGCCCGTGTTCAAGCGTTATGGTCCACCCGCTCTCGTCACGCTTCTATTGGTGGCAACCGCTGTCGCCTTTGTGGTGACCGAGCGTCTCAAGCTCGAGCCGCCGCCCATCAAGGGCACTCATGTCACGAAGCTGTTCTCGCCGACCTGTCGCTGCAGCACATCGAAGGCCTGGGTGGTGTTCTCGCTTCGCCGCAGTGGACGCGTAGCGGTTTCGATCGTCAATCCGGACGATCAGGAGATGAGGGTGCTGCTTACCGGTGAGGACAGGCCGGCCGGCCGCTTGCGGGTGGTTTGGAACGGGCACGACGACAGCGGCCGGCTCGTTCCCAGCGGCAACTACCACGTGCTAGTTCATCTCGGTGAGAGGCGGCGGATCCTGCTCCCCAATGTCATCCGGCTCGATACGAAGCCGCCCGCGATCACCAAGGTCTCGGTTAGCTCGCACACGATCTCGCCGGACGCCGATCACAACAAGGACGCTGTGCACATCAGCTACCGCTTGAACGAGCGCGCCCGCGTCCTCCTCTTTGTAGACGGCAAGCTGACCGAGCAGACGAGATATCGAGCGGGCAGGTCGGGCAAGTTCGACTGGAAAGGAATGTCGGACGGACACACGCTTACGGGTTGGCACAACCTAACCCTGAAGGCGGTGGATCTTGCCGGCAACGAATCGCTTATTGCCACCGAGCCGATTCCTGTGCGCCTACGCATCCTGACGCTGCGTCCGGCGCGCCTCCGTGTGGCCGCCGGTGAATCGTTCAGGCTCACAATCTCGACCGACCGGAAGTCGGTGCGCTGGCGGTTCGATGGAGGTATCGGCTTGGCATCGAGCCCCTCGCTGGTCCTGAATGCCCCCTCGACACCGGGTCGGTATCACGTGGTGGTTCGCTCAGGGCCCTACCGGGCGCGCGCGCTCGTAATCGTGCACTAGGCGGGCTGTATGCGCAGCACGCGGCGAGCGATCCTGGCTATCTGCTTGCGTTCGGAGGCCGAGTAGAAGGCGAAGAAGAAGAGCAGCACGGGGTAGGCGGCCGCAAACGCGATCGCCAGCGGCGCCGAGATCGAGAGCTCCTTGCCGGCTATGACGAGCCCGGCGCCGGCGGCCAGCACGGTCACGATTCGGCGCCACTGGTAGGGAACGTAGAAGACCTGTTGCGCGCGCCAGCTCATCGCGATGAACATCGCCCCATAGGCGCCGAGCAGGGCCCAGGCGGCGCCGATCATGCCCATGCGCGGGATGAGCAGGATGTTCAGGCCCACGTCGGCAAGCGCGCCCAGGCCGGTGATGATCCAATTGGCGCCGGTCTTGCGCACGCGGCCGATGCTGATCACCACCACCGAGTAGCCGGCGAAGAGCACGGTGCCGAAGGCGAGCACCGGTACGACATTGGCGCCCGGCCAGTATTTGTGATTGTGGGGAGCGAGTAGATGGGCCAAGAAAGGCGCGAGCAGCGAGAGCGCGACTGTCGCCCAGGTCATGAAGTAGAGGAAATAGGTGAGTACGTGCGCGTAGGTGTGGCGAGCCTCGTCGTCATCTTCGATCGAGTAGGCGAAGGCGGGCCAGGCGAGCTGGAAGGCGGTAATGGCCAACACCAGCGCCGAGGCGATCTGAACGCCGAAGGAATAGACGCCGACTGTGTGTTTATCGAAGTAGTGGCTTATAAAGAAGCGGTCAGAGAACTTGGTCGCCCAGAGAGCGAGCGCCGAGGGCAGGAGCGGTAGGCCGAAATGCTCCATGGCGAGATAGAGGCGTCGATCGAACTCGAAACCGAGCAGCCGGGCGCGATAGGCGAGCAGCACTGCGTATACGCAGAGCGTCCCGGTGAAGTTGCCGACGATGAGTCCGATCGGTCCCTTCTGGAATACGACGACCAGCAGCAGCGTCGAGCAGATGGTGATGATCACGTTCGAGACGCTGGCGATGGCGTAGGAAATCGGGCGTTGCTCGGCGCGGAAGAACGCGGTCTGCTGCTGATAGTTCATGTCGGCCCAGAGAAACACCGAGGCCGCCCGGACGAGGTTGATCTGCCGGGCCGGCATATTGAAGGCAGTCGCAATCTCCGGCGCGAAAACGAGTCCAAGCACGAGACCGACAGTCGCGGCACTCATCGTGTACCAGAAGGAGGTGCGAATGACCGTCCGCCGCTTGATCGGGTCGGAAGTGAGGTAGTAAAAGCGGAAGAAAGCGTTCTGGATACCCGCGCGTAGGAGGATGACCATGACCGCTTCGGCAGCCAGGAGGAGGGCCACCACGCCGTAGCTGCCCGGGACGAGGAAGCTCGTATAGATGGGCAGCAGGAAGATCGCGACGACGCGCGAGATGATGCCCCCGATCCCGTAAACCAGGGATTGCTTGGCGAGTCGACCTATCTGCTTGCGAATCACCGAGCGGTCATCTCCGCTTTCGTTTCGTCGCTATTTGATTCGTCGCAGGCATCGATACGGGGCGCCGAAGACGCCGGGCCAGCGACCGATCGTATCTGGAACTCGTTTCGGGAGGACGCCCCGGTGCCCTGCCGGTGCAGTGCGGCATTCGCAACTGGCTCTACGGGTTGTGCCGCTGCGGTAGCCGCTACGATCGCCCTCTGGTGAGCGAGAAGATGATCGATCAGGAGACGCGTTCGCGCATCGAGCTCTTTCTCGACGGCTCGTCCGAGCCGCCGGCGATCGTGCTCGAGGTCGGCTGGGTCAACGGCCTGGGCGCGATTCAATCGCTGGCGCGGGCGGGTGTGCGGGTGTTGGCGCTCGATCATCGTCCCTTTGCGATCGGGCTTCGCTCTCGCTACTGCCTGCCGCTGCTTTGTCCGGATCCCTACGCCGAAGAAGAGCGTTTCGCAACCTTTCTTTCCGAGCTGGCCGAGCTGCTGCCGGCGCCGACACCGATCTTCGCCACTCACGACGACGGCTTGGCTTCGATCGCCCGAGCGTTGCCCAATCTCGGCGGCAAGCTGCTCTGCCCGGCTCCAGACGCCGAGAAGCTCGACGAGCTGCAGAAAAAGCGCTGGCAGCTCGCCCGCGCCGCCGAGGCGAATGTCGCCGCGCCGCTGACGCTCTACCCGAGCTCGGCCTCCGAGGCCCGCGCGGCCGCGCAGGAGGTCGGCTTTCCCCTCTTCGTCAAGCCGTCGGAGCCGATCGCCTTCCGCAAGGTTTATCCCAAGCGGCGCGTCTTTCGCTGCGACTCGATGGCTCAGCTCGACGAGGCCTACGAGAAGGCCGCACCCTACGCCCCGATGTTGCAGGAGGTCGTTCCCGGCGACGATAAGGAGCTCTACACCGTAGGCAGCTACCTCGATCGTGAAGGACGCCCGCTCGGCGTCTTCTGCGGTCGTAAGCTGCGCCAGACGCCACGCAGCCGCAAGCTGGTGCCGCGTGGCGTCGGCAGCTGCCGGCACGGCGAGACGGTTTGGATACCCGAGCTGGTCGAGGATTCGCTGCGTCTGCTCAAGGTTTGCGACTTCACCGGCATTTCGCAGGTGGAGTTCAAGCGCGATCCTCGCGACGGCAGCTACAAGTTGATGGAGATAAACCCGCGGCTCTGGATGTGGCACACGCTGTCGGCCGCCTGCGGCGTGAACTTGCCCTACATCGCCTACCTCGACCTGACCGGCCGGCCGCCGCAGCCGCGCACGAGCGAGGGGAAGAGGAAGCACTGGGCGATCACGCTGATGCGAGGCGAACGTCCCGTTCTCGCCAGGCCGCCCTTCGTCGAGCCGATTCTCTCGCTACGCGATCCCAAGCCGTCGCTTGTCTACCTCTATCGTTACCTGAAGAACTTCGGCCGGCTCTAGGGCCCCTCGCAAGCCGTGGCGTTGCGTTGCGGAGTTGTGCCCGGTCGATGTGATTCGGCACGAAGCTGAGACATTCGGATGCGCCTTTTCTAGCTACCGTTTCACGCCCCGTGGGTGGGTTTGTTTGAGCGCGGAGCGAAACACTCCGCCGCCCGGTCGCGCCCGTAGCCGCAGGCTACGAACGCGACGCTGCGTCCTAGCCTCGCACTCACCGATCGCACCCAGTCGGCGGGTTTTCATTCTGCTCCGCGCTCTGGGGTGGAGAGGTGGGCAAAAGGCGCCCATACCCCGAGAAGTGAAGCCCGAGCCCCGAGAAGTGAAATCGGCGCGGATTGACTTTCCCTAGCAGGCTTTGCCTGCCTGAGCCGCAAAGGCCGAGCGCGATGAAAGGATAACTGGTAATGTCATTACGACGGTTACTACGAAGTGAAGGAGGCATCCGTGGAGTGCGAGATCAGGGACATCACTTTTTCCTACGACGATATTGGCTCGGGGCGCCCGCTTCTCGTGCTGCACGGCTGGCCGCTCGACCATCGCCACGTCGCTGCCGACATGGAGCCGCTGTTCGCCGAGCGCTCGGGCTGGCGGCGGATCTACCCCGACCTGCCGGGCTTTGGACGCACCGCGGCGCGGGAGTGGCTGGCGAGCCAAGACCAGATGCTCGATCTCGTCGGCGAGTTTCTGGACGCCGTCGCCCCGGGCGAGCGCTTCGCTTTGGCCGGAACCTCGTGGGGCGGCTACCTGGCGCGCGGGCTTGTGCGAAAGCGCGCCGAGGATATGGACGGCCTACTCCTCTCGGTCCCCCATTTCGCGCCCAGCGAGCGGCAGGGAGTCCTGCCCGTGCACCGGGTGCTGCGCGAGGACGCCGATTTTCTCGCCGCTCTCGAGCCGGGAGAGGAAAGCGTCGGGGAGATCGCCGTCATTCACAGCATGGAAGTACTCGAAGACCAGCGGCGCTCGATCCTGCCGGCGATTCCCCTCCACGACGCTATCTTCGGAGAACGCATGGACGAGCACTTCTCCTTCCCGCTCGCGCTGCCGCGGCCCTTCCCGGCGCCGACTTTGATCGTGACCGGACGCTTCGACCATGTGTGTGGCTATGAGGACGCCTACCGAGCGCTCGACGACTTCCCGCGCGCGACCTTCGCCGTGCTCGATTGCGCCGGACATGCCCTGCCGATGGAGCGGAAGGGGCCGTTCCGAGCGCTCGCAAGCGACTGGCTCGACCGGGTCGAGGAGTACGCGCTCTAGGGGCCTATCCCAATAGGCCTGCATACCCGACGCGGCCGATCCGCGGCGCCAGCGGCCGCAAGGCCGTTTTCCGCACTACCAGTGC
>DATCCQ010000210.1:0-2664 GCA_036511185.1 Gaiellaceae bacterium | reverse complement strand
GACGGGAGTCCCGACCCCGGGCGCCGCTTCGGGATCGACCGAGTCCATGTCGAACGAGACGTGTACGAAGCCGGCGCCGGCGACGTCATCCAGCGCGCGGCCCATCACCTGCTCCAGCCCCAGCCGGTCGATGTCGCTCATCGTGTAGACCTTCACGCCCAGCTCGCGAATCAGCGCCCGCTCGGGCTCGTCGAACGAGCGAGCGCCGAGGACGACGATGCGGCTCGCCTGAACCATCGGCAGCGGCCATTCCGGGCTCTCGAAACCACTACCCGCCAGCCCGAGCGCCGCCGCCAGCACCATCCCGTGCACGTTCCCGCTCGGGCTCGTCTGGGGCAGGTTGAGATCGCCGTGGGCATCGACATAAAGGACGCCGCCCGGCCCGTGCACCGAGGCCAGAGCGCCCAGCGAGCCGAGCGCGACGGAGTGATCGCCGCCGAGCAGGAGCGGGAAGGCGCCCTGCTCGATCGCCTTGCGCACAAGCCGGGCGACCTGCTCGCAGATCGCCTTCACCTCGGGCAGGAAGCGCGCGTGCTCGTCGTGCAAACCGGTCGCCTCGACGACCGGGGTCTGGACGTTGCCCCAGTCCTCGACCTCGAGCCCCATCTGCGCCAGGCGCCGTTCGAGCCCCGCGTAGCGGATGGCAGAAGGGCCCATGTCGACGCCGCGGCGACCGGCGCCGAGGTCGAGCGGGGCGCCGATCACTACTACGGGCTGGGTTTCTGTGGAGGCCATGCTGGAAGTATCGCGCAGTTGCGACAAAACGAAGCCAAATGCGTGACGGCGCAGGAGCTGCCCAAGGCCTAGGGCTAGGGTCGCAGCGACCTCTTCATCGACGGCGTTCGGGTGTTTCCAGCGGCGTCGCTCCTCCGCCATCTCCGAGAGTCCGGGCATGAACTACATCGAGATCAACACTCGTTTCCTGAACGACCTTCGCCATCTATCTCCGCGCGTTCAACGGCGTGTGTCTGCCGCGCTAGATGCCCTTCCGCTCGAGCCCTTGCCCCTGAATCTCGATATCAAGCCGTTGAAAGGTCACCGTCCGTGGCTTCGCCTGCGAGTTGGAGACTGGCGTATCCTCTTTCGCCCTCTCACTCGGCGCGAGCTGGACAAGATCCGCCACCGCGAAGGGAGCCTCTTCACACGCGGCTACTACGTCGAGACGGTCGTCAACCGGCGCGAGCTCGATCGGATTTCGAGGCGGCTGCGCTAGCCCGTTCCGCTTCGAGGCGGGCGAGCCCTTCCGCCAGCGAGAACGTTCTACCTTCGGCGATGTCGCGATCGGCTTGCTCGAGCCGTTTCACAAACTCGGGCGCGTTGGCCAGGATGTAGTCCTCGAGGTCTTCCTCGTCAAAGGGGTAGATGACGCCGACGGGCTTGCCGCGGTCGGTCACGACGGTCGGTCTGCGCGTCTCGCTGACGTCGCGGATGATCGCGCTGGCGTTACGGGCTAGTTGACGGATACCGACGACGGGCATGCTCTGGCTCCTCGGCTCAGGTGATGATGTACGTCGTTTTGTACGTACACCTGCATTGTGCCTGAGACGAGGCGCGAGGGGAAGCCGGCGCCGAAGTTGTTCGAGTTACGGCGCAGTTCGCGCGGGGCGGGGAGCGAAGCGCGACCGACGGCTCGAGGCGGCTCCGGGAGGCCAGTAGCGCCTGGCCGCACGGGATCTGCCGGCCTATGAACTAAACGGAGCCCGGCCAAGCCCTCAAGCCAGGGTTGAGCTCTCTCGGCTCGGCTGCGGCGGATACGCGGGCGTCCTCAACTCGCGTCCCGTACGAGCCATTATGTGAGTAGAATCAGCTACGAAGGAGGCTGGATTGTCGTGAGGATTTGGGGGCTTTCGAAGAAGGCAGCGAACTACCGGCCCGCGCCGAGGCCCGATGTGCGGTGCGACCGTTGCAGGTACATGTTCCCCACCCTCGCATTGGGTGGGTGCAGGCTGGTTCGGGGACCGATCCGAGGCTCCGCCACCTGCGACAAGTTCACGCCTCGCCACACCGCCTGAGCTCAAACGCTAGGCGGCTCACAGATCAGGTGGCGCGCCAGCGACCACCCGCGGGTGGAGTGTTCTTTGACGGCCGCCCCGTAATGCGTCGTCGAGCAAGGCCTGGCCGCACGGGGCCCGCCGCCCAGTGGCGCGAGATGGAGACGGGTTTGAACGAGATGCTCTCGCGCCTCTGGCGAGTCGCTGGGCGTGCTTCGCCGGAGGAGACAGTCCTCTGGACGGCTCCGGAGAGCGAAGTGCGCTCAGCGGCTCGAGGCGGCTCCGGGCGACCCGTCGCGCCGGGGCGGCCGGAGCCGCCGACCAGTGGTGCGAGTGAGTAGAATCTGGCGCTGCTTGGCGAGGTAGCTCAGTTGGTAGAGCACACGGCTGAAAACCGTGGTGTCGCCGGTTCAATTCCGGCCCTCGCCATCTCGCTTTTCTCGGGCGGGTCTTCGCCCGAGGACGAAGACCCTAGCGCCGCTGGCCGCACGTCACTCTACGGAGCCGTGTAGGCAACACTGTCTCCTCCGGTGCCGCACGGCCAGCGACACTCCGAGAAAGCGAGAGGCACAGGGGTTGGGGATGCGGCAGGCGTTCGATCTGCGATAACGAACCACCCGGTATGGGGGAGCAGGACCCAATCGCGCGGCTTATGCGAGCCGCTACCGGACTC
>DATCCQ010000209.1:0-3799 GCA_036511185.1 Gaiellaceae bacterium | reverse complement strand
TCGAGGTGGTTGGTGGGCTCGTCGAGAAGCAGGAGATCGGCGCCCGCGCCAAGCGCTCGTGCCAGCGAGGCGCGAGTCAGCTCACCGCCCGAGAAGCTGTCGAGTGGGCGCTCCAGATCGGATTGCGAAAAGCCTAAGCCGCGCGCAGCTGCCTCGTAGCTCGTACGCCAGCCGTAGCCACCGGCGTGCTCTAGCCGCGCCTGCACCTCGGCGTAACGTCGCAGCGTCTTTGGATCGTGAGTTCCGGTCGACATCGCCGCTTCCAGCTCTGTCAGTGTTTTCTCGGCCTCGAGGAGATCCGCCCTGCCCGAGAGCATGTACGCGCGCAGATCGAGCCCCCGCTCGAGCGGCGGCCTCTGGTCGTGCAGGGCGATACGCGTTCCCTTGGCGAGAGCTAGTTCGCCGGCCTGCAGCTCCGTCCTGGCCGCGAGAGCTTGGATAAGCGTCGTCTTACCAACGCCGTTCGCGCCCGCCAGGGCCATCCTCTCGCCACGGTCGAGAGAGAAGGAAACGCCTTCGAAAAGAAGCGTTCCGGAGAACTCCTTGCGCAGATTCGATGCTGTTATGACCGGCATGCGGCCAAGGGTAGCTAGGCGCCGCGCTTAGCCAGGAGCGCGAGCGGCGTTCTCGCAAAGATCGGGCGCCTTCGCCCCTCTCTCGACCTTGCGCTTCAGATCAAGCGCTAGAAGCTGGTGACGCCCGCCGGAGTGCCGAGCCCGGTCGGGCCGTCATATCCGGCTGCGGCGGTACACAGATAGGTCGACGAGCATTTGCCGTTCGTGCCTTGCTGAATGTCGAACAGCGACGAGCCGTGCGTGTAGGGGTAGGAGCCCGCGACCACGTCGGCGGCGTTGCCGGCGAGCGCGTAGACGCCCGCCACGATCGGTGCCGCCAGGCTCGTGCCACCGATCTTGAACCAACCGCTCCGGCCCGAGTAGCCGTAGGAGTCGTAGACCGCCGCGCCGGTGTCGGGATTAGCGACAGCCGCGACATCCGGAACAGTCCGCTGTCCGCAGCCGCTGTCCTTCTGCCAGGCCGGCTTGGATTCGTAAGCCGAGCAACCGGAGCCGCCCAGTTCCCAGGCGCTCTCGCTGACGCGCACATTGGAGCTGTCGAGATCGAGGGTCGTACCGCCGACAGCCGTTACGTAGGGCGAGGCCGCCGGCCAGTTCACCCCGTACCCGGTATCGCCAGAAGCGGCGGTGATCGCGATTCCGGGGAGGTTGAAGTGCGAGTCGAGTGCGGTCTCGCCGCGGAACTCTTTCACTACCCAGGAGTTGGAAATGACGTCGGCCCCGAGCTTCGCCGCGCTATCGACGGCGGCGACGAGGTCATTGACCGAGCTCGAGGCGGCCTCTACAAGCAGGATCTTGCAGTTCGAGCAGATCGCGTGGGCGACCTCGACGTCGAGCGAGGTCTCGAGTGCCCAGAGAGCGTTGGAGGCGGGAAGCGGAGCCCTTCGCCCGGCTCCGTTGACTTTGCGGAAGCAGCCGTTCGAGCTACTGCAGATCGGCAGCGAGAAGGTTTTGGAATAGACGCGAAGATCCTGATCGATGTTGGGGCTGTCGTAGGCCGTTACGATCGCGATCGTTTGCGGCTGCGCCGCGCTAGAAGGCAGGTGGTAGGCGCCGCGGAATTGAGCCGGCCCGTAACCGTCGGGGCTCGTGCTCGTCGCTCCCGTGTCAGCGCCAGCAGTGCGCTTGGACTTCGCCCGCTTCTGAGCCTCCGCAACACATTTCTTCGTGCGCTTACCAGCCGCGGTCGTGCAACCCTTCGACGCCTTCTTATTGGCCTTCGTGCTGCTGACGGCTGCGCTCGCCTTGCACTCCTTGCCGATGTTATGAGCAGCTACACAAAGCGCCGGCTGCGCGAAAAGGGTTTTTCCAGGGCTTCTGCTCGTTCCGGCTTTCGGCGCCGCCGGGCCAGAAAGCAGCAGCGCGATTAGTGCAGAGGCGACGATCCAGCGGGCAACCCGACGGTTCGCAAGCCCACGATCGGCGACCCGGCGCTTCCGCCGAAGCGGCTCCCGGTAACGAGTTTCGAGACCTCGATCGCCCATACTTAGGAGATCGGAGAGCCACTCTCAGCGTCCATCCTCGCTACGCACCTAGTCGTAGCTCCCAATCGTTCGCCAAGACCACCGTTTCCGCGCAGCGGCACTACGTTGTGCGCAGATCGGAGTTACCCGTTCTGGGGATACGGTCGGCGAGTCACGGTCGTGCGCGCGACGGGTTTAGATAAACGAGCTCTGGTTCAGGCCAAAAAGAAGGCCAGATGTCGAACTCCGACTAGCGCAGGGTCAGTGGATTAACTGCACGAACCGAACTTGCGCTTATGGCATTAGTGAATCAGATGGCAACCAGGCTATGAAATCTTCGCGTGCCGGCGGATCGGACATCCAGGATGTATCCGGCCTGGGCGTTTGCAGCGCTTGGCGAACAGAGCGCCAACCCTGCCTCAAAGGCATGTGCCCTGTCGTGCCCCTTCTTGTGATCCAGAGGAGCTCGCCTCGGCGCTCGGCCTCGAGCGCGATCGTGAGCGCCAGCCTGGCGTCTTGGAGGTTGTATTCCAGGACGTCGTCGTAGCGCCCCTGAGCCCACATCACCGGGGCGTCGTAGCCCGTCATGCCTTCGCGCTTTCCGGGTAGACCGAATCCTTCTGCCGCCTTCCCCAGGCCCACGGGGTATCCGAGCTCGCAGACGACGTGGAACATCATGTCCACGTGGTCGAGAGCGATGCGCGCGCAATCCTCCGCGAGGCCAGACTCCTCGGCCAGGACGTTGAAGTCGAAGCCGAGACCGTTCCAGGAAAGGAGCGTGTAGCCCTCGTCCGCCCAGACCCCGAACTGCTCGATCATCGAGCACACCTCGTCTTGCGCCATCTGCGCTGCCGGTTTTCCGCCGTTCGCTCCGTACCAGACGAAGGGCTCCTCACAGCCGGAAACGGCGGCGGCCACGCAGGCGATGCCTAGCGGCCGGTGATCCATCAGATCGCTCACCGACTCGGGCAGCACCTTGGCTGTCTCGATGTCGAAAGCTACGTAGCGCCGCGTCATGCTCATCTACCTAGAGCTAACGGTACTGGGCGGGTCGGAGGGGATGGTTGCGCCGGCTTTTTGCAGGCAGCGTCTCGCAAGCGCCGGCGCTTGGCTTGGCACGGATGCGGGTATTCTAAAAAGGAGATGGAGGTCGAAACAGGCAAGCCCCGCTCGAGCGGCAAGAAGGTCGCCGCTGACCTGCGTGAGCTGATTCGGCTCGAAGTCGAGTTGGCGAAGAGCGAGCTGGCCTCGAAGGGACGAAGCGTCGCGCTCGGAGTTGGGCTCTTGATCGCGGCGGCTCTCGGCGGGCTGATGTTGATGGCCACGCTCTTGACGGCAGCGATCCTGGCCGTAGCGTTGGCCCTTCCCGGTTGGGCGGCCGCGCTGATAGTCGCAGGTTTGCTCGCACTACTGACGGGCGCTTGCGTTCTGATTGGGATCAAGTGCCTGCGCTCGGCAGCCAAGCCGCTTCCGAAACAGGCGATCGAGACCAGCAAGGAGAACCTCGAATGGCTCAAAGCCCGGCTCAAATCCGCACGCAAATAGAGGCCGTCCGGACCCGCTTGGAGGAGGACCTGGACGAGTTCGGGCCGGTCGTCTCGCGGCGTTTGCACCGTGCGCGGCGCCTGGCCCAGGTCGGGACGATCGCCGGTATCGGGCTGATCGTGGCGCTCTTGTTGTCGGTACGAAGGCTCAAGTCGCACCGCCGCACCCGGCGAGACGGTTGTTGCTCAAGCTGCCGCGGGAAGAAGCGGCGCCGCT
>DATCCQ010000208.1:0-4838 GCA_036511185.1 Gaiellaceae bacterium | reverse complement strand
CCGAGCTGGCCCGCGTCGTTCTTGCCCCAGCACTTGACCTGCTTGGTGGAGAGGCGGGCGCAGCTGAAGCCGCCGCCGGCGCTGACCGAGGCGGCGTTCGAGAGGCCCTGGACGCTGACGGGCGTTGGCTTGAAGTCGATTCCGGTCGAGTCCTTGTGGCCGTGGCTCGCCAGTCCGTCGCCCAGCGCACCGCCCTCGGCGCGGCCCCAGCACTTGACCGTGTGGTCGGAGAGGACGGCGCAGCTCGAGTCGTTACCGGCGCTGACCGAGAGGGCCTTCTTGATCCCCTTCACCGCCACGGGCCTCCTGCTGCTCGTCGTCTTGCCGTTGCCGAGCTGACCGAAGTGGTTGTTGCCCCAGCAGACGACCTGGCCGCCCGAGAGTAGTGCGCAACTGTGGCGGTAGCCGGCGCTGACCGCGATCGCGCCGGTGATTTTGCCGACGCTGGTGGGAATCGTGTTGAAGCTCTTATTGCTTCCGGTGTCGCCGGAAATGTTCCGGCCCCAGCACTTGATCGCGCCGCCGGCCATCAAAGCGCAGGAATGATCGGCGCCGGAACTGACGGCCACGGCGTGTGCCATGCCGCTGACCGAGAGCGGCAGCGAGCTGGCGCTGGGGCTCATCGAGCCGATGCCGAGCTTGCCGTAGGCGTTGTCGCCCCAGCACCTGATCTTCCCGCCGGGCATCAGCGCACAGCTCGTGAAGCCTCCGGTCGCGAGCGCCGTGGCGTTGACGATGTTCTTGGCGGAGACGGGAGTGATGCTGTCGGTTGTCGAGCGGTTGCCGAGCTCGCCGAAGCCGTTGTCGCCCCAGCACTTGACCCTGCCGCCCGAGACGAGGGCGCAGCTGTGCGCCTCCGCGGCGCCGATCGAGACGGTCGTGGTCGAGAGGGCCTTGACGACATTGAAGTTAAGCGTGGTGCGCCAGCTGCCGCTGTTCAGCCGCAGGCGGTAGCTACCGAGGGCAACCTTCTTTTTGGGGAACAGCTTGGCGACCAGCATGCTGTAGCTGCCCCTGAAGCTGCGGCCGCTGGAGACGAATTTCAGCGTCTGCCAGTTCGAGCCCTTCTTCAGCGCGAGGGCCCAGCTGAAGCTCGAGCTCTTGCTGGGGAAGCTGTAGAGAAGCCGAACCGAGTCGGTCTCGTTGGGCGCGAAGGCAGCCTCGCTCAAGCTGGCGCTGATCTTGACCACGCGGGCAGCCTGCGAGCCGGCCTTGGCGGCGGCCGCGGCGGAGACGCCGACGATCAACAGCAGAGCAAGCGTTCCGCCGAGCGCCGCGCCGGCGATCGGACGATGGTGGGCACCCATTGCGCGGCATCATAGCCCCGCGGACTAAGGGCCTATCCCAATAGGCCTGCATACCCGACGCGGCCGATCCGCGGCGCCAGCGGTCGCGGGGCCGTTTTCCGCACTACCAGTGCGCCTTCACGACCCTCCGGCCACTGTCATCCACGGCTTGACCGCCTCGGTCACACATTCCTACCGGGATAGGCCCTAAGAGCCAGCTGTGGACTGTGTAAGCGCCCCGTAACGCTCGGCGGGCAAGAGCGCCGCAGCCGGCCGTCTGAGTCAGTGCCCGAGCAGGCGCTTTCGCCGTGCTCGGCGCGTCCCGACCGGCTTGTCGGGCGGCGCCCCAGGCGAGTCGTATTTGGGCGCTGGCGCCAGATGCGTTGTCACCGAGGTTTGCGGGAGGGCGGTCGCGATATCTCTCTCGATCTGCTCGAGCAGAACGTGCCCGCGCGCGACCGTCCAGCTCGCAGGGACGAGCACGTCGACCGAAACGAAGGAGCGACGGCCCGATCTTCGCGTTCGCAGCGACTCGAAAGCGATTTCTCTTTCGCGGTAGGAAGCGAGCGCGGCCTCGACCTTGGCCAGCTCCTCGGGCGGCAGCGACTTGTCCATCAGCCCCGCGCCCGAGCGGCGAATCAGGCGCACGCCGGTGAAGATGATGTTGATCGCGACGGCGATGGCGACGATCGGGTCAAGCGGCCGCCAGCCGCTGATGGCAACCGCGAGCACGCCGATGACGACGCCGACCGAGGTGACAACGTCGGTCATCAGGTGGCGGCCGTCGGCCTCGAGGGTGATCGAGCGATGCCGGCGCCCGGCGCGGATGAGCGTCATGGCGACGCCCAGGTTGACCAGCGAGGCCCCGACCGAGACCGCCAACCCGGGCCCAACCGACTCCAGCGAGGCGGGATGAAGCAGCCGCCCCACGGCCACGTAAGCGATCGAGGCCGCCGCGCCCATGATGAACATCCCTTCCGCCCCGGCGGCGAAGTACTCGGCCTTCTCGTGCCCGAAGGCGTGCTCCTCGTCGGGCGGGCGCATCGCCCAGCGGAGCATGGTCAGCCCCACGATCGCCGCCAGCAGGTTGACCAGCGACTCGACCGCGTCGGAGAGCAGCCCGACCGAGCCGGTCAGCCGCCAGGCCGTCGTCTTCATCGTGATCGTCACCAGCGCGGCGGCGATCGACAGCCACATCAGTCGGGTCAGCAGGGTGCGCTCGGAGGTGCCGGTCATCTAGTTGGGGAGCGTAGCGGTCTAGGCCGCAAATTGGCAGGGAGCGGGCGCGGTCGAGCAACCAGGCCGGGCAGCAGAGCAGGCCCAGCCGGAACTTCGACTTGATTCGGGTCGCTAGGCCTTCTTCGCCGTCCAGGTCGTCTTCTGCTGACAGGCGTAGATGGTCGTGCCGCTCGTCAACGTGTAGTGGATATTGATGCGACCGCTGGCCGAGTTGCCCGTGACTTTCCCGGTAACTGTGATGTACGTGCTCGAGGGGCCCTTGAAGTTGATCGTGAAAAGCCCGTTCTTCAGCTTTGTCGGAGACTGCAGCAGGACGGGATAGACCTTGAGAATGCTCGAGCCAGCAGCAACCGAAATGCAGAGCGGGCTGGCCGAGCCCTTGAAGCCGACCACCGAGGTAGCCGTCGTGCGGAAGCTGAGCTGTCCTCCACCCTTGAACTTGCCCTTGTAGCTGGTGCTCGCGCCCGCCGAAAGCGCGGCACCGACCAGAGTCAGCGCCAGCACGAGAGCCACAAGCAATAGGGCGCGACGGCTGGAGCCCTTAATCACGCGTCTGAAGGCCTGCACAGGTACCTCCTATAACCAGGGGTTTTTCTGCGGAACCTGGTAGCGATCTTACGCCTGTAAAGCGCGGCTGAAAAGCCGCCTGAAGCGGTCGGAATCAGCCGTTACCGGCTCAGCGCACGACCACGCGCAGCGTGTAGGAGCCGCCGAGCTCGCTACCGCGCGCGTACACCAGCTTGAGCGACGTAGTGCCGGGCGCCAGCGCCTCGAAGCGAATCTTGTAGACGCCGCCCTTGCCAACGAGCTTGGTCGGGTTCGGGTTGGGGACGTATTTGGTCGCCAGCGGCTTCAGTACCGAAGCCCTACCGGCGGAGCGAACCTTCCAGGCGTAGCCGGTCGTGGCGTTGCCCTTGAGCGAGATGACGAGCCATTCGCCGTGGCGCAGGGCGACGCCCTGGCCGTTATCGGCCGAACCGGCGCTGACCAGGGCGCCGTTACAGGCGAGGGCGGCGGCGCTGAGCGAGAGAGCGACGAGTAAGGCGACGGAAAAGGCGATGCTGGAGCGGCTGAGCTTCATGGTTTTCCTTTCGCTCACGAAGAGGTCGGCTGCCTCTGAGGTTAAGCGCCTCTACAAGTAATACGACATTCGGAAGCGGAAATGCCACCCAAGATGCTCCCAGCGAAGGCGACGCTCGGGCGGCCGCGCGGCCGTCTTCTAGCGCGTTAACGGTTTTCGGCCAGAGTCTGAGATACTCAACCGGAGCGAAAGGAGGGGATGTGAGAAAGAAGGTTGTTTGCTTTGCCTTGCTCGCGGTCGCGGCAGCCGTAATGCTGGCGGCTTGTGGCTCGAGTGGGAAGAGCTCGAAGAAAAGTTCGTTCGTGTTCGCCAGCTCGGCCGATCCTGTGCTGCTCGACCCGGCACTCGTTTCGGACGGCGAGTCGCTGCGAATCACGAACCAGATCTTCGAGAGTCTGGTCGGCTTCAAGCTCGGCGGCTCGGAGGTTGAGCCGCAGCTAGCCACGAGCTGGACGCCGAGTAACGGCGGTAAGTCGTGGACGTTCAAGCTGCGCAGCGGAGTGAAGTTCTCCGACGGCACAGCGTTCAACGCGGCGGCTGTTTGTTTCAACTACGACCGCTGGTACAACTTCCCGGCGGCGCTTCAGAACGCCGCCGTCAGCTACTACTGGAACACGGTGTTCGGAGGCTTTGCGCATCCGGCGACAGGTAACCCGGGGCCCGACAAGAGCCTCTATAAGAGCTGCACGACCAAAGGTGACAACGAGGTCACGCTGAATCTGACCCGAGCCTCGTCGTCCTTCATCTCGGCCATCGGACTGCCGAACTTCAGCATCGCCAGCCCAACGGCGCTCAAGAAGTACGACGCCGATGCCGGCACGGTCGACTCGACCGGCGTCTTCCATCCGACCGGCAGCTTCGCGACGAAGAACCCGGTCGGCACGGGGCCCTACATGCTCCAGTCGTGGGAGCCGAACGTGAAGCTGGTGCTCGTTAGCAACCCGAAGTACAACGGCTCGAAGCCCTCGTTCACGAAGGTCATCTACCGTGCGATCTCCGACAACGCTGCGCGGCTGCAAGCGCTGCAAAGCGGCGAGATCCAGGGCATGGACTACGTGGCTCCGCAGGACTACTCGACCGTACAGAAGGACTCTAGCCTGCAACTGCTCAAGCGCCCGGTCTCCTCGGTCGGCTATATCGGCCTGAACCAGGCCAAGGCGCCGATGAACAACCCGCTCGTTCGCCAGGCGGTCGCGCACGCGATCGACAAGGCGGCGATTGTCAAGGCGATC
>DATCCQ010000207.1:0-3125 GCA_036511185.1 Gaiellaceae bacterium | reverse complement strand
AAGTCGTCATGCCTCCCAAAGGGAGGCGGACTTTTGGCGGAAACGGAGCGACCGACATGGCGGGCGCGGCTCACTAACGCTATCCCCCGGTTGCTCTTGCTTCTCACCGCCGAAAGTCGTCATGCCTCCCAAAGGGAGGCGGACTTTTGGCGGAAACGGAGCGACCGACATGGCGGGCGCGGCTCATAAAACGCCGTCCCCGATCGCCTGCGTTTCTCACCAACGAAAGTCGTCATGCCCTCCGCAGGAGGGCGGACTTTCGTTGGCTAAGGGCCTATTCCGGTAGGCCCACACGACCGATGCGGCCGATTCACGGCGCCAGGAACCACCCGACCCACTCACCCCACTACCAGTGCGCTTTCGTGGCCCGTGCGGCCCCCGGCATCCGCGCCTCGACCACCTCAGCCGCGCTTCCCTACCGGAATAGGCCCTATGCGGCTGAGCGCTCGATTCGTTCCTCGGTGCGGGCGCGCTTGAGGATCTTCTCGCGGTCGCCGAAGCGGATGGCCGCGCGCACGGCGCGCTGCTCATCCCAGAGCCGCTCTATCTCGCGCTCGAGCTCCTTAAGCTCGGCGGCGACAGCCGGATCGCGGCCCTGAGAGAGCTCGTGCCAGAGCACAGCCCGCCTGTCGCTCAGCTGCTCGATCTGTTCGCGTATCTGTTCGAGAATCGTCATCTATCGATGCAAACGTCGTTGGCTGCACCGTATTCCCGAATATCGGCGAAGTTAGTCCAAAGATGACGACGGGCTGAGCCTAAGTAACAATGGCCGCCGCGACCGACATGGCGGGCGCGGCTCACTGAACGCTCGTCCCCAACCCCTAACACCACGAACACTGCAAACATCCGCGGCTAGCCGAGCACGTATCTAGGAGCAGACGAGGCACGCGCCGAAGGCGCTGACTCGTACGACTAGGTACGCCGTTGAAAGTCCAGGCCCGCTCCGCGGGCCGACTTTCAACGGAGAACGAGTGCCATCAGCGCCTTCTGAGCATGCAGGCGGTTCTCGGCCTGATCCCAGATCGCCGAGCGCGGACCGTGGGCGATCTCCTCCGAGATCTCCTCGCCGTAGTGCGCAGGCAGGCAGTGCATGACGAAGGCTTCGGGCTTGGCCAGCCCGAGCAGTTGCTCGTTGATCGAATAGCCCTGAAAGGCGGCCAGGCGCTCGTCCCGCTCGTCCTCCTCGCCCATGCTCACCCAGACGTCGGTGTAGAGCACGTCGGCTGCGGCGGCGGCCTGCTGCGGGTCGTTCACGATCTCGATCTTCGCTCCGCTCTCGGCCGCCGCTTCGGCAGCGTCGGCCAGGGCCTGTTCCGAGGGCTCGTATCCCGGCGGGCAGGCGGCGATGAAGCTCATGCCGAACTTGGCCGCGGCGACCATCAGCGAGGCGCAGACGTTGTTGCCGTCGCCTACGAAGGCGAGTCGCACTCCTTCGAGCCAGCCGTAGCGCTCGCGGATCGTCATCACGTCGGCCAGCGCCTGGCAGGGATGAGAGCTGTCGGTAAGTGCGTTGAGAACGGGGACGCTGGAGTAGCTGGCCAGCTCGTCCACGTCGGAGTGGGGGCCGGTTCGGATGACGATTGCGTCGACGTAGCGCGAAAGCACGCTGGCGGTGTCCTTGAGCGTCTCGCCGCGGGCCAGATGCGTGTGCTCGGCGGTGATGCTGATACCCGTGCCGCCTAGCTGGCAGATGCCGACCTCGAAGGAGACGCGCGTACGGGTCGAGGCCTTCTTGAAGATCAGCGCGATCGAGCGGCCGGGAAGGAGCTTATGGGGCCTCCCCCGGGCGAGCAGCATCTTCAGCTCGTCGCCGAGATCGAGCACCGCCTTGAGCTCCGCGGGCTTCCACTCCGCGACGCGAAGGAAGTGCCTGCCCTTGAGTGCCTGAGTGGTCAGATGCGTCATTGGAAGGCGGTGAGTTTAGCTATCCTAAGCTTTGACAATAACGCACTTAGGTTTTATTCTAAAAACGCCATCAAGTTAGGAAGGGAGGGGTTGAGATGGCCACATTGGTACGTCGATTTGATCCATTCAGGGAGCTCGCCAGCCTGCAGAACGACATGCGCAGGATGATCTACGCCGAAGGCGTCGGCGAGCGTGGCTCACGCGCCTGGGTTCCGGCTCTAGACATCTCGGAGAGCGAGAGCGAGGTCGTCTACGCCTTCGATCTACCGGGCATTCCCGAGGAGAAGATCACGGTCGAGCTCGAGGACGGCACGCTCAGCGTCAGTGCCGAGCGAGAGCGCGAGGAGACTTCGTCGCAGGACGGCTTCCATCGTTACGAGCGCCACTTCGGCAGCTTCGAGCGGACGATCGCGCTGCCCGCAGGGGTATCCGAGGCGGACGTCAAGGCGAGCTGCTCGAACGGAGTGCTCGAACTGCGCGTCCACAAGCCCGAGCAGCCCAAGCCCCATCGCATCCCGGTCGCGAAGAGCGAGAGTGGTGCGATCGAGGGCAAGGCGCAGAAGAAGGACTAACGACTAGTTCAGGCTGAGCGTTGAATGGGAAGCGGCTTCGGCCGCCTCTCGCTCTAGGCCGGCTCTAGTGTCTCGCTGAGCTCGGCGGTGAGCGCCGTGAGATCCAAGCACGAGCCGTCCAGCTCTTGCACGAGCTTGTCGGCGCTCAGGCGCTGCCCCTGCGACCAGAGCTCGCGTAAGAGCTCCCCTGCCTCTGGCTTCGCGAACCAGTCGGGGCCAAAGCGTTTACACAGGTGAGCACGAACTCGCGCCTCGAAGGCCCAGGCGCGCAAATACGACGTGCAATAGAAGCCCTCGTCCACATCGCGCAGGTAGTCGGTCGGGCAGGGCTCGATCAGGGTCGCTTTTCGTTGTAGTTCCACGTAGCGCGCCGGCATCTTCGTTAGGTCGGTCGCGGCGTGCAGTTCCAGCTCGTACTGGAGCTTGGCGCAGTAGCGGCGCACGAAGTAGAGCTTTTGCACCGCCCCCTCCCAACCGAACTCGCGCGCTTCTTCCTCGCCGAGCAGACGCGTCAGCCAGGCCGGGGTAGAGATCATTCCCTCGAACAGGAAGGCCCAGCCCTCGGTGACCGCGTCGTCGCCGCGACGCCGGTACTCGAAGGGAAGATCGGCCGAGGTGTGGGCGAAGTGCTCGGTGTGACCCGCCTCG
>DATCCQ010000206.1:0-2070 GCA_036511185.1 Gaiellaceae bacterium | reverse complement strand
AGCCGCCCGCGTAGCCGGCGATGGAGCCCAGCACGAGCCCGACCGAGAGTCCTGAGACAGCCGACACGAAGCCGATCAGTAGCGAGTAGCGAGCCCCGTAGATGAGGCGGCTCAACTCGTCGCGGCCGTTCAGGTCGAGCCCCAGCCAGTGCGCCGAGGAAGGCCCGGGACAACCGCTGGTGGTGCACTGACGGAAACCCGAGGCGTCAAGCGGGCTGTAAGGCGCGATCCAGGGCGCCAGCAGCGCGATCAAAGCGAACACCGCGACCAGGCAGAAGCCGATGATCGCCACCGGATTTCGCCGCAGCCGGCTCCAGGCCTCACGCCAGAGCCCGCTCGGCGCGTCGCGCCCGACGTCGGCCGCCTCGATCTCGGCGATGCTCATGAGAGCCGGATCCGCGGGTTGATGATCGCGTAGGAGATGTCCACGACCAGGTTGACGAGCACGAAGACGATCGCCACGAAGAGGATCCCGCCCTGCAATACGGGGTAGTCGCGGTTGGGAATCGCCTGCGTCAGCCAGCTACCGATGCCCGGCCACTGGAAGACCGTCTCGGTCAGCACGGCGCCCGAAAGCAAAAGGCCGGTCTGCAGCCCGATGATCGTCGAGATCGGCAGCAGGGCGTTTCTCAGCACGTGGCGCCGGTCGACCTCGTTCGGCGGCAGGCCCTTGGCGCGCGCCGTGCGCACGTAGTCCTCGTGCTGGACGTCGAGCACCGCGGCGCGTGTGATGCGCGTGACAATCGCCAGCGGAATCGAGCCCAGCGCGATCGAGGGCAAGATCAAGTGCTTGACCGCATCCCAGAACGCCCCCGGGTCGCCTTCGATTATCGAGTCCAGGATGAATAAGTTCGTCGGGTGCGCTCGCGTCGCCAGGACGTCCTCGCGGCCGATCGACGGCAGCCAGCCCAGGCGTACGGCAAAGATGTACTTGAGCACCAGCCCAAGGAAGAAGATCGGGATCGAGATCCCGATCAGCGAGCCGACCAGGCTCGCCTGGTCGAAAAATGATCCGTACTTCTTGGCCGCAAAGAAGCCGAGCGGTATCCCGATCCCGATCGCGAAGATCATCGCGCCCAGCGCCAGCTCAATGGTGGCCGGGAAGCGGTGCTGGATTTCGTAGGAGACCGGCCGGTAGCTCCTGATGCTCGTGCCGAGGTTGCCGCTGGAAACCGTCTTTAGATAGTCCCAGTACTGAATCGGCAGCGGCTTATCGAGGCCGTACTGATGCCGGATCTGCTCCACCGCCTGCGGCGTCGCGTGCTCACCCAGCAGCGTCTGCGCCGGCGATCCGGGCAGGGCGCGGACCCAACCGAAGACGAGAATCGAGAGCCCAAGCAGAATGGGAACCAGAAGCAACAGCCGGCGGACGATAAAACGAAGCATCTTTACGTCCGCCGGCCGGCTTCTAGTTCCTTACTTCTTCAGTTTCGCCCAGGGCTCGTTGATCGGTCCGATCGGGCCGGGCACGTAGCCTTGGATGTTCTTGTCGAGTGCCAGCGCGGAGGAGCCCCACGCGTAGGGCACCACGGGCAGGTACTTCATGACTGCGATCGAGGCTTGCTCATACTGCTGCGTGCGCGAAGCCGCATTCGGCTCTGCGTCCGCCTTGGCGAGCATCGCAAAGAGCGTCGGATTGTTGAAGCCAAAGAGCGGCGTCTCAGATCCGAAGTGCACGTTCAGGAAGTCCTGCGGGTCGTAGTAGTCGGCGATCCAGCCGAGCAGATACATCTGATACTTGCCCGACTGCGCCCCGCCTAGGTAGTCCGGGCTCCACTGCGCGCTGTGAGGCACGACCTTGAAGCCGGCATTATTCAGGTTGGACTGCATGGCCTGGAAGATCCGCTGTGGATCCGGCATGTAAGAGCGAACGACGCTGGTCGGATACCAGAAGTCGATCTTCACCGGCAACGTCAGCCCGGCCTTCTGTAGTAGCGCTTTCGACTGCGCGGGATCGTACGCGTAGTCCGGAACTCCGCTCTTGGCGTAGCCGAACAGCGACGGTGGCAGGAACTGATTCGCCACCTGACCGGTCTGGCCGTAGATCGCCTTGACAATCGCCGCCTTGTC
>DATCCQ010000205.1:0-10218 GCA_036511185.1 Gaiellaceae bacterium | reverse complement strand
AAGAAGAGCGACCTGAGCAGGTTGCGCGAGTTCTCGAGCGTCGGAGGCTCGCCCGGGCGCTGCTTCTTGAAGACCTCGATCAGAGCCTCTTCCTCACGCGTGGAGGGGTCCTTCTCGAGCGTGTACTGGATGTATGGCGAGTCATTGAAGAAGGCGAGAATCGCCTCGTTCGAGCTCGTGTCGAGCTTGTAGCCGGTGGTCGGATCCTCCGCCGGAAGCGCCCGTAGGAGAGTCGTGATCGGCAGCTTGCGCTTGCGATCGATGCGGGCGTAGCAGATGCCCTTCTTGTCGATCTCGAGCTCCAGCCAGGAACCGCGGCTCGGCATCAGGTTGGCAATGAAGACCTGCTTCGCTGCGTCCTTGGGCTCCATCAAATAGGCGCCCGGGCTGCGCACGAGCTGCGTAACGATCACGCGCTCGGTGCCGTTGATGATGAAGGTGCCCCACTGGGTCATCATCGGGAAGTCGCCCATGAAGACGGTTTGCTCGCGAATCTCGCCCGTCTCTTTGTTGACGAAGCGGACGGTCATCGAGAGCGCGGCCTGGTAGGTCAGGTCCTTCTCGCGGCACTCCTTGATGGAGAACTGCGGATCGGCGAATTGATAATCGGCAAACTCGACGGCGAGCGTGCCTGTGTAGTCCTCGATCGGCGAGATGTCGTCGATCGTCTCCCTGAGGCCCTCACTCAAGAACCAGTTGAACGAGGCCTTCTGAATATCGATGAGATTGGGGAGGTCAAGAACGTGCTTGAGGCGTGAGAAACTCTTACGCACGCGAGGCGCGGCAACGGTGCTAATCAAATGAGACAGCCTCCCTTAACGGCGTCTAACAGAAATGCGGACAGGCGGAACGTGGCGCAACTCCGAACGGTAGCGAAAGAAGCTCCCCTTCCGCAAGGAGGATCCGACGATGACCTGCACCGCCTGCCGGGCTCACTATAACTCGACCTCCGAAGGAGTCAAGCCGCGAGCACGAGAACATAAGCACGAGAGAGCGCGAAGTACTGCGCTCAACTCGCTTCGAGAGCCTGCCGATTCAGTCACGAGCATAGGTATTCGCCAACCGTTGTCGTACCACCAACCATCTCGTTGAGCGCCACTCCTCAGAGCCCGATCGCCCCGCGCGGACAGACGATGCCCGTCGAAGATGCCGACGCTCGACTCGGCCGTCGTCCGCGCCTGATGTCTCACGGTGGCTACGCGCTGTGCGCGCTCATCGGCCTGAGCGCTCTGGCACACGTGATCGTGTCGTTTTCGCGCTCGACCATCGTTTTCTTCCCCGACGAGTATCTCTACAGCGAACTCTCTCGCTCCCTGTCTTCGGAAGGTCTGCCGCTCGTCCGCGGCACTCTGATTCTCTTTCCCTCGCTCCTGCAACCGATCTTCACCGCTCCTTGCTGGCTTGTAGGAAGCGTCGAGACTGGATTCCGCGCCTCCATGGTGATCGACTCGATCGCCATGTCGCTTGCCGCACTGCCCGTCTACTGGTTGGGACGGCGACTGGGTCTATCTACCTGGCTCGCGCTCGCAGCCTCGGCGCTCGCGCTCGCCACGCCTTCGATGTTCTACTCCTCCTGGTTGCTGACCGAAGCGCTTGCCTATCCGCTCTTCGTAGCCAGCTTCTCCATGGGCGTTCTCGCCCTCTCGGGCGATAGGCGCTGGCTTATTCCTGCGCTTGTCGTCTCTGTGCTCGCCTCTCTGGCAAGAATCCAGCTGGTCGTGCTGCCGCTCGCTTTCGCCCTCGCGGCGGTGCTGATGGCCGCGCGAGAACGCAGATTCCGTCGCTTCGTCGGCCAGCGCCGCTACCTAATAGGAGCGGCCTTCCTACTCGCAATCGCGGCGCTCGTCGTACCCGCGAGCGCCTTCGGTTTCTACAGCAGCATCCGCCATCTCGAGCTCGTGCCAGGCAGATTCGCCCTCCATCTCGGCACGCAGTTGATCGGGCTTCTCTTCGCCTGCTCGTGGATAGTCGCGCCCGGAGCGCTGATCGGACTGGGGCTCGCTTTCTTCCGGCCGCGTTCGCGGATCGAGCTCGGCTTCGCCTGCAGCGCACTGGTCGTTACTATCGGGCTGCTTCTGCAGGCATCGTTCTTCGGCGACGTCACGACTCCGCAGGAGCGCTACCTCTTCTACTGCGCCCCGGTTTTCGCTCTCTGCCTCGCCCTGGTCATCGACCGCGGATGGCCGCTGCGCCGAACACACGCGCTTCTCGTTCTGCCGATCCTCGTTTTCGCCGCCGTGGTCCCGATCTCGACCTATGCGGTCAGCAATCGCTACTCGCAATCCGGCTTCCTCTTCGCGGCTTACCGGCTTCAGCGGCTCCTCGGAGTCGGTAGCGGCGCGCTTCTGGTCGCCGTCGTCGTTTCGGTTCTTGCCCTAGCGACGCTCGCGCTTCCGTTCGCGGGGCGCCTGGGTGGAGCCGGGATCTTCGTGCTGGCGATCGCCTTCTCGGCAACGGCGCTCGGGTTCGCCACCGATCTCGACCTGGCCAACAGCACGGCGCTCGCTCGCGTGCACGCTCCCGACAAGGGGTGGATCGACAAAAGACTCAACGCGAGCCGCCGCAGCAACGGCCGAGCCGTTCTACTGCTGGGAAAGAGCTCTCGCGCCTCGGTTCTCACGCTGCTGTTCTGGAACCGCTCGCTCGACCGGGCGGCGCTACTCCCCGACTCCACGGCCCCGGACGCCCTCCCCTGGCCGGATCTGAAGATCGGAGATGACGGCTCGCTCTCTGTTGATGGAAACCCAATCACCGGCCCCGTGGTGATTGACCGATCGAAACACACGATCGAACTGCAGGGAGCCGTAGAGTCAGCACACTCGACGGAATACGCACTCTGGTTGCCGAGAGGGCGTCCACGCTTCGCCCTCTACGCCTCCGGCTTCAGCTCGGGCCAGATATATAGGAGTGCTACGCTCGCAGTCTGGCCGGCGAAAAAGGGGCACCGTCTGGCGGGCTTCCTCTCATTCCGTGCGAAGGCGCTCCGATCGATTGGCCCGGTAACGCTCTCTCTCTCGATTCCGGGCGCCGCCACGCGGTCCGTTCGTTTGAGGCTTGGAGAATCCCGTTTGGTTCGTATCGCCGTCTGCGACAGCGGCGCGTGGCGGGCAACGATAAACGCGAAGGGCCCCTCGATCTTTATCGGATCGCGCCTGATATCAGCGGGCGCGAGCGCCCCGGTCTGGCGGGTCGACGCGGCAGCCTGCGCTCGACCTCACTGAAAGGCGGAGGCTGGGGACCGGAAAGCCCGGTCCCCGCCCACCAGCTTGATCTCGATGCCGACGTCTTGGCGACGCCGGGAATTACTCCCGAGCCGGACATTCTTCAATTTGGCACGGGTTTGCTCCGAATTGCGCGCCCGAGCCGGACTGATTCTTCTTTGCGACTAAAGCGTTCTTCCGAATTGCACGGCAGTGCCAGAGTGAAGTCAGGCACTGGAGTTATTTGATTTCGATCGTGGCGCCGGTCTCCTCGAGCTTGGCCTTCATCTGCTCGGCCTCGTCCTTGGTAACGCCTTCCTTGATCGCGGCGGGCGCGCTCTCGACCAGGTCCTTGGCCTCTTTGAGACCGAGACCCGGAACGACTTCGCGCACGACGCGAATGACCTGGATCTTCTTGTCGCCGATCGCCGTGAGCATGACGTCGAAAGCCGTCTGCTCCTCGGCTGCTTCCTCGGCTCCGGCGGAACCGGCGCCCGGCATGGCCGCCATGGCGACCAGCGCGGCGGCGGTAACGCCCCAGGCTTCCTCGAGCGCATTCTTCAGCTCTACTAGCTCGAGCACAGTCATCTTGCCGAGCTGATCAACAAGCTTCGCGGTATCGGTTGGCACGTGAACTACTCCTTCCTGATTACTGATCTTCAGATTCCAGTTGCTTGACGCGCGCATCCAGTACTCCGACTAGATCGCGCAAGGGAGCCGTAAATAGGCCGACGATGGCCGTCGGCGCGGCGGCGATGGCAGCAACGAGCTGCCCCTGTAGAACCGCCATTGGAGGCAGCTTGGCTAGATCTGCAAATTGCTCGGCGCGAATCTCAGAGCCCTGCAGGACTCCGCCGCGAACGCTCAGAACTTTGGTCGCCTTGGCGGTAGCTCCAAGCACCTTGGCCACGCCCACCGGATCACCGTCCGACTCCAGGAACGCGATTGCCGTCGGACCCTCGAAAAGGTCGAGTAGATTCGACGCTCCGGCCTCTTCGGCGGCTCGCTTCGCCAAAGTATTCTTCACGACGTTGAAACTGGCTCCGCAGTTACGAAGCTGAGTTCGTAGCTCGGCTAGGTCGCTCGTCGTAAGGCCGCGGTAGTCCGTGATTATCAGCGTCTCAGTTGTTTTGAGACGCTCGACCAGCTCCGCGATGACGCGCTCCTTGTCGGTTTTAAGCATCTGATCACCTCCTCAAACAAATCGAGCCCGCACAAAGGCGAGCTCGGAGGGAGGCGAATAGCCGTTCCGGGCCGCCTGGGCTGGACTTCTGCTCTGCGAGCTGCCAGCTGTCTTTGGCGACGGGCTTGGTTGACTAAGCGCTAACCGCTTGCTCCTCCTCGAGCTCCTCGGTTACATCCCTGACCTTGGTCGTATCGACGTGAATGCCCGGGCCCATGGTCGTCGTCAGCGTGATCCCGTGGATGTAGCGGCCCTTTGACGCGGCCGGCTTGGCGCGCATGATCTCCTCGACCAGCGTGGCGTAGTTCTCGAGCAGCGCTCGCTCGGTAAAGGAGCGCTTGCCGATCGAGACGTGCACGTTGGCTCCGCGGTCGGTGCGGTACTCGACCTTGCCGGCCTTGGCATCGCGAACAGCCTTGCTGAGGTCGAAGGTGACGGTACCGGTCTTGGGGTTCGGCATCAGGCCGCGCGGGCCCAGGACGCGCCCGAGCTTGCCGACGTTCCCCATTTGGTCGGGAGTGGCAATGGCAACGTCGAAATCGGTGAAGCCCTCCGTGATGCGCTTGGCCAGATCGGCGGAGCCGATGATGTCGGCGCCGGCTTCCTCGGCTTCCTTGGCCTTCTCGCCCTCGGCGAAAACGGCAACGCGCACGTCCTTACCTGTCCCGTTGGGAAGCATCAGCGTGCCGCGCAACTGCTGGTCGGCGTGGCGGACGTTAAGACCGAGCCGGAAGTGGACCTCGACCGTCTCATCGAACTTGGCCGCTTCGAACGCCTTGAGCATATGAATCGCTGCCAGCGGCGAGTAGACGCTCTCGCGATCGATCTGGGAGCGCGCGCTCGTGTAGCGCTTACCGCGGCCGCTCATGCCTCGACCTCGACTCCCATCGAGCGTGCGGTGCCGGCGATTACCAGCATCGCGGCCTCGACGTCGTTGGCGTTCAGGTCGCTCATCTTCGTCTCGGCGATCTGGCGCAGCTGCGCACGGGTCAGCTTCCCCACCTTGGTGCGATTCGGCTCGCCCGAGCCCTTCTCCAGCCGCAGCGCCTCCTTGATCAGGACGGCAGCCGGCGGTGTCTTGGTGATGAAGGTGAAAGAGCGATCTTCGTAGACCGTGATCTCGACCGGGATAATGCGGCCGTTGTCGGCCTGCGTCTTGGCATTGAAGGCCTTGCAGAAGTCCATGATGTTGAGCCCGTGCTGGCCGAGCGCGGGACCAACGGGCGGCGCCGGGTTGGCCTGGCCGCCCGGGATTTGAAGCTTGATTAACGTCACGACTTTCTTGGCCACTTCTGTTGTCTTTCTCTCGAATGCTCGTCCGGGCTGGGCCGGATCACTCTTGCTGCGGCAGCGGATGCTACCGGATTGCGGGCCTGAGCTGGCGATTGATCAGGTTGTTCTAGCGCTTCGTCGCTTCCGAATTGCAGGCCCAAGCCAGACTGAAGCTCGCGCGGGATTAATCGAGTTTTTTCACCATCTCGAAGCTCAGCTCGACCGGCACCTGGCGCTCGAAGATGTTGACCAGCACTTTCAGCTTCTGCTGATCGGGGTTGACGTCGACGATCTCACCGTCGAAGTCCGCCAGATGGCCGGAGGTGATCTTGACCGACTCGCCAAGCGAGAACTCGACCTGCGCTCGCGCGCGGGCGCCCTCGCCCTGGCTTTTGCCGGTGTGCAGGATGCGCTCGATCTCGCCCTCGGAGAGCGGCACCGGCTTGGCGCCGGAACCAACGAAGCCCGTAACGCCCGGCGTGTTCTTGACCAGGATCCAGGCCTCGTCGTCGAGGTTCATGTTCACGAGCACGTAGCCGGGCAGCACGCGCTTCTCGGCCTGGACCTTCTGGCCGTCCTTGGTCTCGATCACGCTCTCGGTGGGCACCACGACGCGCCGGAAGCGCGACTGCTGGCCCATCGAGATGATCCGGTGCTCGAGGTTGGCCTTGACCTTGTTCTCGTGCCCGGAATAGGTATTGATCACGTACCAGAGGAACATGCGCTCGAATCTCCTATTGACCCAGAAGAACGTCTTGGACTAGATGCTTGAATGCGATGTCGGCAATGGCCAGGTAGCCGCCGACGATGGCGCAGGCGATGATCACGACAACGGTGCCCTGCACCAACTGTTGGCGCCCCGGCCACTCGACCTTTTTCAGTTCGGCTACGGACTCCCCGATGAAGCCGAAAATCCCGAATAAACCGGAGCGACGGCGCTCGCTCTTTTGCCCGGGCTCGGACTTCTGCGTGCGCAGCGTAGACGCCTGCCGAGACACACGAGTCTGCTCGGCGAGCGACGACTCGGTACGGCGGGCACGGCGCTGTTGACGGGTTGGGCGGGCCATTGCCTCGTCCCCGCTAGCGGGTCTCCCGGTGCAGGGTGTGCTTCCCGCACCAACGGCAATACTTGTTGAACTCGACCCGATCGGGCGTGTTCCGCTTTGATTTCTCGCTTTGGTAGTTACGGCGCTTGCACTCCGTGCAGGCGAGCGTAACAGCGACTCTGACTCCGGTCTTTGCCATATTCCTAAGGGGTTTGTGGGCGCGAAAGAATAGCGGCCTAACCCGCCGCCGGTCACCAGTCTAGCTGGTCTTGGCGAAACGGCGCACGGCCTCGAACAGCTCGCGCGATTTCTCGGCCGCTACCTCGGCGTCGCCGGAGGCGATAGCACCCGTCACGCAATGGCGAACGTGCCGATCGAGCACAGTGAGAGCGAGGCTCTCGAGCGCCGTTGTCGCCGCGGCGATTTGGGTCAGAATGTCGATGCAGTAGCGCTCCTCGCCGACCATCCGCTCGATCCCCCGCACCTGGCCTTCGATGCGATGTAAGCGCTTGATCAGCACTTCTTTCTCTTCCACGTAGCCCGGATCGATGTGCTCGCTCATAGTTCGCTCCCCAAGCTCGTTTCGGGACGCAGGCTCGCGAAGCGGCGCAGCCGAAGACTGTTTCCAACCACAAGCAGGCTGGAGGCCGACATCGCCGCCGCCGCGATGATCGGGTTGAGCAGGCCGGCCGCCGCAATCGGAATCGCAGCGACGTTGTAGGCGAAGGCCCAGAAGAGGTTGCCCTTGATCGTGCCGAGCGTCCGGCGCGCCAGGCTGACGGCGTCCGAAACGGCACGCAGGTCGGGCGAGGTTAGTGTCACGTCACCGGCCTCGAGGGCGACATCAGTGCCGCTTCCGAGCGCCAGGCCTAGGTCGGCCTGGGCCAGCGCGGGTGCGTCGTTGATGCCGTCTCCAACCATGGCGACTACCTCGCCGGCCGCCTGAAGTTCGCGAATCACGGCCGCCTTCTCGCCGGGTAGCACCCCGGAGCGCGCACGCTCGATGCCGAGCTCGCGGGCAACCGACTCCACCGTGCGCTGGTTGTCGCCGGAGAGGAGGAAGGGCTCTAGCCCCAGATGCTCGAAGGAGCGAATCGCCGCCGCGCTCGACGGCTTGGTGGCGTCTCGAAGCGAGACGAGACCGCGCACCACCCCATCCCAGCCGGCGGCGACGACGGTCATGCCTTCAGCCTCGAGCTCTGCGACTCGGGCCTCGAACTCGTCGGGCAACCTAAGCCCACGCTCGCGCAGGAAGACCGGCCGGCCAACTACCACGGCATGGCCCTCGACCTGCGCCTCGACGCCGAGCCCGGCTGAGCTTCCGAAGCGCTCGATTTGCGGTAGCGACACATCGCGCGCGCGCGCGTAATCAACCAGCGCCCGAGCGATCGGATGCTCGCTCGACGTTTCGGCGGCGCCGACCAGGCGAATCAGCGTGGGCTCGCTCACGCCCGTTCCCGTCACGATGCCTGACACGCTCATCCGTCCCTCGGTCACCGTCCCGGTCTTGTCCAGGACGACGGTCGTAATCCGGCGTGTTCGCTCGAGCACCTCGGGGCCGCGAATCAGAACTCCAAGCTGGGCGCCGCGCCCGAGTCCCACCATCAGCGCCGCCGGAGTGGCCAGACCGAGCGCGCAGGGACAGGCGATCACCAGCACCGCGACCGCCGCCGTGAAAGCACTGCCCGCGCCCGCACCGTAAAGGAGCCAGAAGGCGAGCGTCGCCAGCGAGATCGCGATCACGACCGGCACGAACACGGCAGAGATGCGGTCGGCCAGCCGCTGCGCCGGCGCCTTGCCGGCCTGCGCCTCCTCGACCAGGCGGCCAATCTGGGCCAGAGCCGTCTCCGAGCCGACCTTCGTCGCGCGCACTAGCAGGCGGCCGTAGCTGTTGATCGCTCCTCCAACCACGACGTCGCCCGCACCGACTTCGACAGGCACCGCCTCTCCGGTCAGGAAGGACTGGTCGACCGCCGAGGCGCCGTCCTCGACGACGCCGTCCGTCGCAATCTTCTCGCCGGGGCGAATAACGAGAAGGTCGCCGACCCGCAGCTCCCGGGCCGAGATTCGTGCCTCTTTCCCATCGCGCAAGACCGTAGCTTCCTTGGCGCTCAGCTCGAGCAGCGAGCGAATGGCGTCGCCAGAGCGGCGCTTGGCGCGCGCCTCGAGATAGCGGCCGAGCAGAACAAGCGCGGTGATCACGGCCGCGGCCTCGAAGTAACTAGGAGCATCGAGGCCGAGCACGAGCACGGCGGCCGACCAGCCCCAGGCGCTAAGTGTGCCGAGGGAGACGAGCGTGTCCATAGTCGCGCCGGCGTGACGCAGATTGAGCGCGGCGGCTCGATGAAAAGGCCAGCCCGCCCAGAAGACGACCGGAGTCGCCAGCGCAAGTGCGAGCCACTCCCAGCCGGCGAACTGAAGCGACGAGATCATCGCGACGAGTAAGACGGGCACGCCGAGCGCAACCGCGATGGCAAGACGAGCCCCGTAGCCGGAGCCGCTCAACTCCCTTTCGCCGGCTTGCTCCGAGCCTCGTGCGTGGGCGTCGTAGCCTGCACTCTTGACCGCCGCGACAAGGTCTTCAACCCCGAGCCGCGCCGGGTCGTAGTGCACATAGGCCTGCTCGCTGGCGTAGTTGACCGTCGCCGAGGCGCCTTCGAGGGCGTTCAGCTTGCGCTCGATTCGAGACGCGCAGGAAGCGCAGCTCATTCCCTCGAGCTCGAGCTCGATCAGTTCGGTCTTATCTGTCGTCGCCGCGCTCACGGCTCCGCTTCGTAACCCGCAGCGACGATCGCGGCCCGAAGAGCCGAGTCATCGAGGCCCTCTCCCTCGACCACGACATGCTTCGTATCTAGATCCACTTGAACGTCTGTCACCGCGGGGAGCGCGCTCAGCGCCTCGCTGATCGCCTGCCGACAGTGACCACAGCTCATGTCCGGAACAACGAATTCAGCCCGTTCACTCATTGCCTTTTCCTCCTCTCCAGTATACCCCCTAAGGGTATCATGGCAGTACCTCCTCAGCGAGCGACCTGAGAGGGCGAAAGACGAAGCCGCTAGCGCTTGCCGGCGAGGAAGTCCCGCACCAGCTGGTGATAGGCCGGCACCGGCAACAAGAACGAGTCGTGCCCCCAGGGCGAGGCGATCTCTTCGCGCACGAAGTCGCAGCCTGCCTCCTCCAGCACGCGTGCGATCTCGAGCGAGTGCGCTGTCGAGAAGCGCCAGTCGGTGTCGAAACTCAGGACCAGGAAGCGGGTTGGGTTGTTGCGCAGTCGCTCGACCGCCGCCGCCTCGTCGGAGAAGGGATCGAAGTAGTCCATGACGCGCGAGAGATACAGATACGTATTGGCGTCGAAGCGCTTGAGGAACTTCTCGCCCTGGTGGTCGAGGTAGGACTCGATCTGGAAGTCGATGCCGAAGGTCGGTTTCTCGGTTTCGGTTTCTCTGCGCTCGCGCCCGAACTTCTTCTCCAGCGCCTGCCCCGATACATAGGTGATGTGGGCGAGCATCCTGGCCAC
>DATCCQ010000204.1:0-2578 GCA_036511185.1 Gaiellaceae bacterium | reverse complement strand
CTTGACCTGCTCGCGCGGCATCAGCTGTACGAGCCCCTGAGTCACGGCAACAGCCGCGTGCGCCGGATTGCGTCCCGTGGCGAAGGCGTTCGGTTGCTGTGAAGGGGTCATGTAGACGCGCGGCATCGGAATCCCGGCGCGCTGCGTTAGCTCGCGGATATCCGCGTAGAGGTCGGGCGCCTGCGATTCCTCAATCGGTTGAGCGCGGCTCGTCTTCAGCGCGATCTTGTCGGAGAAGAAGTAGCTGAAGAAGTTCATGGCCACGGCCAGGCCGAGGAAGATGTAGATGTAGCTTCCGCCGAGCAGGAAGCCGATCGCGACGAGCAGGGCCGATAGAGCCGCGATCAGGAGCCAGGTTCTGAGGCGAGTCATGAATCCGATCATTTCGTTCGTGACCTCCGGTTGTTACTAGTCGGCGTCGGGAGGTCTCTCCCTCGCCCTTGCTGGGCCGGCTCCACCGGGCCTTGCGGCCGTGTTGACGACGAAGCCCGAAGCGGGATACTCCCCTCCTGGGGACAGCTAGATATTAGCCCAGGAACTCACTTTCGCGGATCGCGCGGAGCGACTAGCGGATCAGTGCTTGAGATGGCGCCGGTGGGTGAAGACCATCGCGCCTCCGGCCTCATTCACGGCCTCGATCGAGTCGCGGTCGCGCTTCGATCCGCCCGGCTGGACGATGTGCGTGATTCCCGCCTCGAGCGCCAGCTTGGGAATATCCGAGGTGGGGAAGAGGGCGTCCGAGGCCAGCGCGGCTCCACTCAGGTCGTGACCGTTCTCTCGCGCCCGCTCGATCGCCACCTTGACCGCGTCGAGCCGGTTGGGCTGGCCGCCGCAGATGCCGATCGTCTGCAGTCCCTTGGCAATCACGATGCCGTTGGAAGTCACGTGCTTGACGATCTTCCAGGCGAAGAGCAGGTCGCCCCAGGCTTCCTCGCTGATCTCGCCGCAGACGACCTCCATGCCTGAGCGGTCCTCGAGGCCCCAGTCCCGATCCTGCGCCAGCAGGCCGCCGAGAACGCGCGTGTAGTCCTTCTCGCCCGGGTCGCCACGGCGGCGCTCGTAGTGGGTGAGCAGGCGGGTCTCGAGCTTGCGCAAAGCATCGATGGCTTTTTGCGCGTAAGCCGGTGCGAAGAGAACTTCCATGAACTGATCGGCGAGCAACTTGCCGAGCTCGGCCGAGATAGGTCTGTTGAGAATGACCACGCCGCCGTAAGCCGAGGACGGGTCGGCCGAGAGCGCTCTGATGAAGGACTCCTCGGGCGAGGCTCCGACGGCGACTCCGCAGGGATTGGCCTGCTTGACGATCACGCAAGCCGGCAGGGTGAACTCGTCGATGATCAGCCGCGCCGTCGAAAGGTCGTTGAGGTTGTTGAAGGTCAGCTCGCGCCCGTGCAGCTGCTCGACACGCGAGAGCAGGTGGCGGCGGCCGTAGGCTTCGGCGTAAAGAGCGCCACGCTGGTGCGGATTCTCTCCGTAGGGCAGGTCGAGCACCTTGACCAGGGTTGTGGTCAACGTCTCGGGGAAGGCCTCGCGATCGGCGAACCAGGCCGCGATGGCCGATTCGTAGGCGGCAGTCGTGGCGAAGGCTTCACCGGCGAGCTGCCGGCGGGTCTCCTCGGAGAGCTCACCCGACTGGCGCAGTTCTTCCAGAACGACTACGTACTGGTCGATTCGCGAGACGACTGCGACGTTGGGGTAGTTCTTAGCCGCGGCGCGGGCGAGCGTCGGTCCCGCGATGTCGATCATCTCGACTGCGTCCTCTTCGCGCACGCCGTAGCGAGCGACGACCTTGGCGAAGGGATAGAAGTTGACGCAGACCAGGTCGAAAGGCTCGACGGAGCTCTCACTCAGCGCGGCGACGTCGTCTTCGCGATCGCGGCGGGCGAGGATGGCGGCATGAATGGACGGGCTTAATGTCTTGAAGCGGCCGGACAGCTTCTCGGACGATTTGGCCGTCTCCTCGGCGCTCGCGACTTTCAGCTCGCTTGACCTGAGCACCTCGGTCGTATCGCCGCTGGCGGTGAGCTCCCAGCCGAGCTCGACGAGGCCACGGGCGAATTCTTCCAGGCCGCTCTTGTCGTAGACGGAGATGAGAGCTCGTTTGGTCATCTGATTACCACTCGACGGGAACTCTCCCGCAACGTTACTCGTCCGTCAAGACAGAGGAGGGCAGCTTGGGGCAGAAGACGATGCTCGACGGCGTGAATTCGCTCGGCCAAAGTTTCGCTATCGTCGTCATCTTGCACCTCGATCGGCTCTTGCAGAATGACTGGTCCGGTGTCGACTCCCTCGTCGACAAAGTGGACGGACACACCCGTCCAGCGGACTCCGTAAGCCAGCGCGTCGTCGATGGCATGCGCCCCCGGGAAGGACGGAAGGAGTGCCGGGTGCAGGTTGATGACACGCCTCGGGAAGCGGCTCAGGAAGGCGGGTGTGAGCACGTGCATATAGCCGGCCAGCACGATCCACTCTGCGCCTTGGTCTTGCAGCCAGTCGGCTAGCGCCGTGTCGCGGGCGGGGCGATCCGGGTAGTTCTCGAGCTCGAAGACGGCGGTCGCGATTCCGGCCTTCGTGGCTC
>DATCCQ010000203.1:0-9126 GCA_036511185.1 Gaiellaceae bacterium | reverse complement strand
GTCCAGAGCAGCGAGCAGTCCATCGGCGTCAGCAGCCACTTGTGCGCGTTGACGACAAAAGAGTCGGCCAGCTCGATTCCGTCGAGCGCCCAGCTCAGCTCGGGACAGATCGCGGCCGAGCCGCCGTAGGCTCCGTCCACGTGCAACCAGGCGCTGTGCTCCTTGCACAGGCGGCCGATCTCCGGCAGCGGATCGACCGAGGTCGTGGAGGTCGTCCCGACCGTGGCCGTGACGGCACAGACATCGCCCTTGGCCAGCTCCTGCTCCAGCACATCGACGCGCATGCGGAAGGCGTCGTCCACCGAGGTAGTGCGCAGTTCGAGCTCCAGTAGGCGGCAGGCCTTGGCGACCGAGGAATGCGCCTCCTCCGAGCAAAGAACTGCTCTTCGTCCGCCGCCGGCCTCGCGCGCTGCGGCGAGAGCCGAAAGCGTGGAAGTAGAGGCCGTGTCCTCGATGTGCCCGAACCACTCGCTCGGCAGGCCGAGCAGCTGTCCAAGCCAGCCGAGAGCGAGCTGCTCGAGCTCGGTCGCGGCCGGTGAAGAGCGCCAGAGCATCGCGTTCACGTTCAGAGAGGCGATCAGCATTTCGGCCAGGATCCCCGGCTCCGAGGTGGTGGTTGGGAAGTAGGCAAAGAAGCGGGGGTGATTCCAGTGCGTGAGCCCGGGCAGCACGATCTGCCCGAGATCCTCGAGCACGGCCGAGAAGGGCTCACCCTGTTCCGGCGGCGCGGCGGGAAGCTGCGAGCGCACCTCGCCGGGCTCGACCTGGGCCAGCACGGGCAGCTCCGGTAGGCGCCCGAGGAAGTTCGCGATCCACTCGCTCGTGGCCGCCGCGCTGGCGCGGAAGCTCAGCAGTTCTTCTTGCAGCTCAGAATCTCTCTCCAGGGGCATGTGTTCACTACCTGCTCGCTCGTCAGCCATGCTCTCCTCGCCTGTGCCAGGGCCAGCTCGATGCTCATCAGAGTCATCGGCCGGTGCCCATCACTTGAGATAAGGATCTTAGCCCCTGCCTCGCCCGCGAGTCGGGCATGAGTGTCGCGCAGGTCGAGCCGGTCGGGCTGGCCGTTCATCTCCAGAGCCGTCCCCGTCTCGACCGCCTTGGCCACCAGGCGCTCGATCGCCACCTGTGGTTCGCGGCCGCCGATCTTGCGCGCGGTGGGATGGGCGATGCCGTCGACATGAGGGTTTTCCATGGCGCCGAGAATGCGCTCGGTCGGGTTGCGCTCGAACGAGCTGTGCAGGGCCGCCATCACCCAGTCCAGCCGCGCCAGCTCCTCGTCAGGTAGATCGAGCGAGCCGTCGGCCCTGATCGCCGACTCTACGCCGCTCAAGATATGGAACGGCGCCAGCTTCCGATTCAGCGCCTCGACCTCCTCGAGCTGGGCGTCGAGCCGTCCTTCGCGCAGCCTCTCGCCGTGGTCGGTGATGGCCATGAACTCGTAGCCGCGCTCGATCGCGGCGCGGGCCATCTCTTCGATCGAAGCTCGCCCGTCCGACCAGGTGGAGTGGACGTGCAGGTCGCCGCGCAGATCGCCGAGCTCGATCAGCCGTGGCAGCGCCCCCTTGCGGGCCAGCTCCAGCTCGTTCGTCCCCTCCCTCAGCTCGGGCGGAATGTAGGCGTAGCCGAGGTACTCGTACAGCTCCTCCTCGCTCGCGAACCTCGCCACCTCACCTGTCTCGACGCTGGTGACGCCGTACTCCGAGATCGACAGGCCGCGGCGGACGGCGTTCTCGCGTAAATCTATGTTGTGCTGCTTGGAGCCGGTGAAGTGCTGGAGCACGTTTCCGTAGGCGTCGGGAGGTACGACGCGCAGATCGAAGTGCAGCCCACTATGCCCGACGACTTCGGCTTTCGTCTCTCCGGCTGCGGCGACTTCGACCACCCACTCCATGGCCGTGAACTTCTCGATCAGAACGCGGGGCTCCGAGGCGGTGGCCACGAGATCGACGTCGTGCACGGTCTCGCGGCGGCGTCTGATGCTGCCCGCCTCGGAAACTTTAACCGCCTCCGGATAAGCCGCCAGCTCGGCCAGAACCTGACGGGTCGCCTCGAGCGCCCGCCCCAGCAGAGCCCTTTCCTCTCCCGGCTCGACGGCACCGTGCTCCAGCGCCTTGAGGATCTTGGCCTCGATAGAGGCGCCCAGCCCGGACAGGGTTTGGAGAAGTCCCTGCTCGGCGGCGTGGCGCAGATCCTCGGGCGTTGTCAGCCCCAGTTCCAGCCAGAAACGCGCCGCCGTCTTGGCCCCGATGCCCGGTAGGCGCAGGAAGGAGACGACGCCGGCCGGGATCTGCTGCTCGCGCTCGGCCAGGGCGTGGATCTTCCCGTCCTGGGCTATTTCGCGGATCTTGCCCTCGATCGTCTTGCCGATGCCGGGAAGCTCCGTAGCTCGCCCCGCCAGCGCCAATTCGACCACCGAATGCGAGCTATCGTGGATCTGCCTCGCGGCTCGCCGGTAAGCGTTGATACGAAAGCTGTCGCCGCCTTCCAGCTCGATCAGATCGCCCAGCAGCTCGAACTGAGCGGCAACGTCGTCGTTGGAGGGAGCTCGCGTAGACACGGCACCGATGTTATGCCCTTCCTCGCCGGCGCCCAGCGCCCGTTTCGCTCCGCGGTGGCTAGCCGTACCAGGCGCCGGGAGCTGGCTCGATCGAAGTCGGGCTGTCGAGGCGGTACGGTTCGCACATGGCTGACGAGAACTCGGCACCTGAGCAGACGCGCTTCACGGGGCGCGTCTGGCTGATCTTACTCTGCGCGCTCAGCGTCATCGTCTTCCTTGCGCTTGTCATGCCCGGCGTCTTCCAGGTCAATCACGGGAAGCGCTCATTTGAGATCAAGAAGCCAATCGAGCGGCTCGTTTTTGACTCCAAAGGCGACTCGAAAGTCGATATCTCGCTCAGTCGCGACGGCCACGTGCACTTCCGGCGCACCTCCTCGATCTCGCGCGACTCGCGCCTGATCGAGCGAAAAACGGTCTCCGGAAAGACCCTCACGATCCGCTCTTCCTGCACCGGCAGCCGGCTTGGCATTCTGCGCCGCTGCGAAACGCACTACTACCTACGAGTTCCCAAGAAGATCGCGCTCGCGCTCCACGTACACATCGGAATAACCAAGATCCACGGCGTTCGTGGCCGGCTCGAGTACCACTCCGACGCTGGCAATTTCAAGGCCTCTGGCTGCAACAAGCGCGTCGACCTCTCTCTCACCTACGGTCATATCGCGTACCGCAACACCTGCGTTCCCAGGCTCGTCAAGGTAAAGATGCGGGCGGGCGGCGTCGAGCTGACTGTCCCGGCCGGACGCTACAACGTGCATCCTGGCGGCAAGGCCAGGCGCCCGTACGCGAACATCATCCAGGACCCCTCTTCGCGTAGCGCGATCAACGTTGACATCGATTGGGGCGGCTCGATACGGATTACGGGAGTACGGCCATGAGCGATCAGTCGCCGGAATACAAGCTCGCGCTGCGTATTCGCACGTCGCGGCAACAAGAGCGCAGGCGCGCCGCTTCGCGGCGATCACTCCCGCGCGTCGTTCTCGACGCCTTCAAGTCCGGCATCTACATCCTGCTCAGCTTCCCGCTTGCGATCGGCTACATCGTCTTCTTCGTAACCGGCATCAGCACCGGCTTCGGACTGCTCGTCGTTCTCGCCGGCTTTGTGATCCTGGCTCTGGTTGTTTTCGCGGCGACGCTGGCAATGCGGCTTGAGCGCTGGCTGGCCATTCACCTTCTCTCGGCGCAGATCCCGCCGCTCAATCTGCGCAAGACGCGAGCCGGCGAAGCGCCGGCGCGCGCGAGCGGTCGAAGTCGCAGCCGGGCGATCATCTCCACGCTCAAGGATTACCTCGCCAACGCCTCCCTCTGGAAGGGAATGGCGCTGCTACTGATCAAGCTTCCGCTGATCATCGCGGCGCTCGTGATCACGCTCATCCCGCTGTCGCTGACGATCTCCTTCGTGCTGGCGCCGCTACTCGGGCAGTTCGTCAATTCGGGCTGGACTGTCGATCTGACCTCACACGGCGCCTGGATCACAAGCCTGATGGCGATCCCATCAGGGATCGTCACGATCGGCGTGTTCGACGGCGTCGGCTCGGTGCTCAGGCGCACCACGACCTTCTTCCTCTCCTCACCGCCGCGGTCCGACCGGCTGGTGCGCGATTCTCTGGCCGAAGGGCTCGGCGACGAGTCGCTGACGATCGCCTACTGGCTGCCCGAGCGCGAGATCTTCGTCGACGACGAGGGGCATGAGGTACAGATCTCGGCGGCCACGGCCTCGGGTCGCGTCTGGACTCCGGTCGAGCACGACGGCAAGCTGATCGCCGCCATCATCCACCGCCCCGACCTGGCCAATACCGACATCGTCCACACTGCCGGCACGGCCGCCGTGCTGCAGCTCGAAAACGAGCGCCTGCGCGCCGATCTGAAAGCCCGGCTGGACGAGCTTCGTGACTCGCGCGCGCGCATCGTTCAGGTCTCCGACGCCGAGCGTAGGCGGCTGGAGCGAAACCTTCACGACGGCGCCCAGCAACAGCTCGTGGCGCTCGCGCTTCAGCTTCGTCTGGCCCGTAACAAGACGACCGACGAGGAGAGCGCGAAACTCATCGACGGCGCTCTCGAGCAGCTCGACCAGGCGCTCTCGGAGCTGCGCGAACTGGCGCGGGGAATTCATCCGGCCATCCTCAGCGACCGCGGCCTCGACGCCGCAGTGAAGGCTCTTGCCGAGCGCCAGCCGCTGCCGACCGAGGTCGAGTACGCGGTCAAGCGCAAGCTCGACCCGTCGGTCGAGGCGACCGCCTACTTCGTTGTCGCCGAGGGATTGACCAACATCGGCAAGTACGCCGGTGCGGAGTTGGCCACCGTGCAGGTGCGCGAGCAGGGCGAAGCGCTGGAGGTCGAGGTGAAAGACGACGGCTGCGGCGGCGCCGACGCCAGCAAGGGAACGGGCTTGCACGGCCTGGAAGAGCGGCTGCGCGCCCTGGATGGAACGCTCAGCGTGGAGAGTAAGCCCGGCGAAGGAACGCGCCTGCTGGCCCGCATTCCGCTCCACGAGTGCGCGCCGGACGAGAACGGCGAGCCCGAAGCGGACAGCGAGCCCGCGGATCAGGAATGATGCGGACGTGCGCGCCTGCGTCTGCCTTCCCACCTACAACGAACACGAGAACCTGGAGCGTATGCTCCGCGCCCTCGGCGACGTGCTCGGCCCCGACGATCGTGTGCTGGTCATCGACGACGGCTCGCCGGACGGCACCGGCGAGATCGCCGAGCGCCTGAAGACGGAGCTCCCTTTCGTCGAGGTCCTCCACCGCGAGCAGAAAGAAGGGCTCGGCCGCGCCTACATCGCCGGCTTCGCCTGGGCGCTGGAGCACGGCGCCGAGCTGGTGCTGGAGATGGACTGCGATTTCTCGCACAACCCCGCCGACGTGCCGCGCCTGATCGAGGCCGCAGCAGAAGCCGACCTCGTACTCGGCTCGCGCTACGTCCCCGGCGGCGGCACGCGCAACTGGAGCCGCGTTAGGCGAGCCATCTCGATGGGCGGCTCCTTCTACGCGCGGACGCTTCTGCACATACCGATCCGCGACCTGACCGGCGGCTTCAAGTGCTACCGGCGCAAGGTGCTGGAGACGATCGAGCTGGAGACCATCTCGGCGCGCGGCTACGCCTTTCAGATCGAGACGACCTACCGCGCGTTGCGCTCGGGCTTCCGCGTTGTCGAGATACCGATCATCTTCATCGACCGCGAGGTCGGCGGCTCGAAGATGGGCAAGAGCATCGTGCTCGAGGCCTTCTGGAAGGTGCCCCTGATATTGCTGGGGCGTTGGCGACCGGGACGGGATCGTGGATGAACGAATAGAGATCTGGAACGTGCTTCACGACGGTGAGATCACCGCTATCTCAGGAGAAGACGGCGAAACTCTCACCATGTTCGTGAGCATTCCCTATCTGAGGCGCAGGTTGGAGCCTCTCGGCGACAGCTTCGTACTCATTCTGTCGGGGCTCACCCGTCTTGAGTATGAAGACCCCAATTACGGCGTGACATCGCTTCGGGAGGAGATGGGTCTCGCCGACACGATCGTGATTCTCTCTACCGAGTCTGGATCGATGCCTGTCACTATCAATACCGTTTTAGGCACGTTGATTCTGGATTTCCGGAGTATTAGCTTCGCTCTGGACACCGGCCAGACAATCGAGTACGAAGCGATCGAGAAAGTGTGCGAGCAGTACTGGACTGAATGGGAAGCAGAAGCCCGTAAAAAAGGTGGAGATGCGCCGTAAACCGCCGCGCCAACAGCGAGGCGCGCTCGCGGAAGTGATCACAGCCGGATAGCCCGACCGGCCGTCAACGCACGTCGATGGCGCGGATCAAACCGATTTCGGCCCAGACCACCCGCGCGCCTTCGATGGAGAGGCCGACCGGCGCCGCACCGGTCTGCGCGAGCTCACGCACCCGCTTGGCCTGGATGTCGAGCGCAAAGATAGTGCGGCCGCGCGCGAATACCACCGTGCGCCCCGACACCGCGACCCTGTTGGCGACCTTGGCCGAGACCGAGACGGCGCCGAGCTGCTTGCCGGAGCTCGTGGCGTACCACTCGACCCGCGCCTTCCCCGCAGAGCGAACAAGGACGGCGGTGCTCCTGGTATCGAGGGCCAGGGCGGTGACGCGGCCGGCTGGCTTGAACGACGCAGTGATCCGTCCGTTGGTTACGTCTCGAACCTCGACCCGCGCGGTATCGGCGGTACGTGCCTCAGGGCAGCCGGTGGGTTTCTCGTTCGTGCACGGCCCGGGGATGCGGCGGCGGTCGGTCGGGACGAGCGCGATCTTTCCGCGGATGGCCGCGAGTAGCGCCGTCGGCGGCGTTCCGGCAATCCGCTCTATCTTGGTATCCACGACGCGCCAGACGCCGCCGCCGGTCACGTCCCAGGTGCAGGGATCGTGGGGCAGACAGTGGATCCAGCCCGCCGAGTCGTCGACGGTCTTATCTGGCGACATGTCGATGATCGTCAGGGAGTAGACGAGCGTATCTCCGCCGCCGGCGGCGCCCGTCAGGAAATCGCCCCACGCGTGGTATGCCTGGTTGATGTCGCGCAGCGTCGTCTGCTTGGCGCCGCGCCCAGCGGTCTGGATCTCGCCGTAGCCCTCTATGCAGCAATCCGTGAAGCCGCCCCAAATTGCGCGCGTTCCAGCAAGAGCGAAAGCATCTACCTGGCAGGACGTGCCGATAAGTGTCGTCGAGCCGCCCGCAGCCGATCGCTCCCAGATCTTGCATCCGCTCGCCCAGGCGAGCGTACCGCCGCTCTGAGCGAAGGAGTGGATCGGGGCGGTGGCGGTGAAGAGATTGGTCGGCTGAACGCGACCGACCGCTCGGCTCGATTCGGTAGCAGGAGCCAGCGCCGTTGCGAGCCCGGCTGCCAGGAGGGCCACTCCTGCAATCACCACTCTGCCGATGCTCAATTCTCCCCTTCCCACCCGAAATGATCCCACCGCCGGCGCTCGGGAGCAATCGCGCGTAGCGCGTATCGGCGCAGCGGCCTCGACACCTTCGGGCGTCGGCGCCCTAGCGGAAGTGATCCCAGCCGGATAGCTCGACGGGCTCGCCGTCCAGCAGGAAAACAACGCCCTCGCCCTCTTCGCAGCGACCGACCACGCTGAAGCGGCCGGCTTCGGGGACGGCAGCCAGCAGCTCGTAGTCCTCACCGAAGCCGCAGGTCAGCGAATAGACGTCCTTTTTCAGCCGCGCGGCGACCTCGGCGACACCGTCGGCGACCGGCACCTGCTCGAGTTCGATCACCAGCCGGCAGCCCGAGCGCTCGGCAATGCGCAGGGCGTCGGAGGCCAGCCCGTCCGAGATGTCGAGCATGGCGTGGGCGCTGCGGGCTAGCTTTTTGCCCTCCTCAACGCGTAGCGGCGGGCGCAGGTGCGAGCCGATGAGCGGATTAGTGAGGCCCTCTTGCAGACAGTAAAAGCCGGCGGCCGAGGCGCCGAGCGGCCCGGTTACGACGAGTACGTCGCCCGGTCGAGCGCCGTCCCGGCCGGGCACTCGCTCGGCCCGGCCGAGCGCAGTGACGCTCAGATAGAGGCGCTCGGCCGAAATCGTGTCGCCGCCCAGCACGGGCACTCCGGCTTCGGCGATGCCCTCGTAGAGCGCGATCACGTCGTCGACCTCGCTCTCGCCGGGCAGCCCGAGCGAGATGATCAGCACCTCCGGCTCGGCGCCCGAGGCGGCCAGATCGGAGATGTTGACCGCAGCCGCCTTGTAGCCGAGGTCGTGCCAGCTCGTCCAGTCGAGGCGGAAGTGAACGCCCTCGACGAGCGCATCCTGCGTGACGACCAGATCGGGCGCGAAGCGGGCAGCGTCGTTCTGAATCCGCTGCGCCAAACCGCGCCGTTCCAGCTCGCGCAGAAAGCCGAACTCGCCCAGCTCAGAGAGCCGCATCGATGGCCTCGATGATCGCTTTCGAATCGCGGGCGGCGCGGATCACGGCCACTCCCGCCGCCCCTGCCCGAATGCAGTCAGCGGCGTTGGAGGCATCGACACTGCCGATCGCCACGACCGGAACCGACACCGCCTGACAGATGGCGGCCAACCCGTCCAGCCCGATCGACGGCGCGGCGTCGGTCTTGGACGGCGTCGTCCAGACCGGCCCGGCGCCAATGTAGGCGGCTCCCTCCTTCTCCGCCTCGACCGCCTCCTCGACGGTGGAGGCCGAGAGACCAAGCATCAACCCGGCCATCAGCGCCAACTCAACGCCGCCGTCTGTCTGGCCCAGATGAACGCCGTCGGCCGCCAGCGCGATCGCCGCCTGGGCATCGTCGTTGACGATGAAGGTGGCGGGAAGCTCGCGGAAGGGCACACCTTTCTCGACGATCTCCCTGGTCGAGGCGCCCTTCAGGCGCAGCTGCACGACCGTGGCGCCGCCGGCCACCGCCGCGCGGGCAGTCTCGAGATCCTCGACTATGGCGTGCAGCTTCATGAGATCTTGGTTCGAGCGTCGAGAGTTTCGGGATCGAGGTTGTAGAGGCCGTCGTAGAGCGCCGCGTGGAACGTGCCCGGCCCGTTTGCGCCAACCGCGGCATCCTCGGCCGCAACACCGTAGGCGGCCAGCGCCTCGGTGGCGGCCTCGAGCGGCTC
>DATCCQ010000202.1:0-2314 GCA_036511185.1 Gaiellaceae bacterium | reverse complement strand
GGGCGAGTGGCTCTCCGTTGGCGCCAGCCCGTTAGTTGACGCCGCTACCCGAACCACGGGCCCAATTCGGAGCGACGCGTTACCTAGTTACCTAGGCAGCGAGTGCGAGGTTTTGATCCGCACTTACGTTGTTTCCCGGTTGATTAACGAGGCCGACCGGGGACCTCGGCTTGCAGCTCGACCGGAGAACCGACCACGTCGAAACCTGATCGCCCCCGTATGTTTTCCTCAACTTCATTGTAGCTGCCGGACATAGAACCGACCCAAAATCCGGCGCGGGCGGCGCTCAGGGCCTATCCCGGTAGGGAGGCGCGGCTGAGGTGGTCGAGGCGTGGATGCCAGGAGCCGCACGAGCCGCGAAAGCGCACTGGTAGTGCGGTGAGTGGATCGGGTGGTTCCTGGCGCCGCGAATCGGCCGCATCGGTCGTGTGGGCTTGCCGGGATAGGCCCTTAGGCGCTGCCTACCAACAGAACGATCAGCCAGATCCAGAACGCGATTACGACTATGGCGGAGACGCAGGTCACCCAGACAGCCGCGTCGGTGTACTCCGACAAACGGTCGAGGGCGTCGATCTCTGCCAGCGTCATCGGGTCGTCTCCGTGCTCCAGCTGCAGCATGCGCAGGCGGTGCAACTTCTTACGCCCCTGCGCGGCGATCAGCAGCACCACGAGACCGCAGGAAAATGCCACGGCGCTCGTCACCAGCATCGTCGTGAGAAGTGCGTCTCGGATCTTCGTGGCGCTGGTCAGCGACCCGCTGTTGGCGACCACGGCCAGAACCAGGAGGAAGGCCGCCAGAAGCACCGGCACGGCGAGGATCGCGCAGACATAGGGCCTCCAGGGGAAGCCGGGGCTCATTACCGACTCCTCACTCTCCTCCTCTTCGGTCGCTGCGTCGAGCTGCTGATCGTAGGTTCGGCGCGTCTCGGGGTCCAGCAGCGTTTTACGGGCCTGATGGATGATCTGAAGCCAGTCGGTCGCCGACGGATCGTTGAGCGCGAGCGCCCCTCGCCAGTGGTCGTCGAGCGCCTGCGCCGCCAGGTCGATGTCGTCCTCGGTCGAGTCGCGCCAGATGCCGAGGATCTCGTAGTAATTGCTCACGCACTAAGAATCACAATTCCACCGGTCGACACAAGGGCAATTTCCGGTTTCGAACCTCTAGCGGAATGAAGACCCGCCGACTGGGTGCGATCGGTGGATGCGATGCTAGGACGCAGGGAGCGCTCGTATCGACAGAGATGCGGGCGCGACTGAGGACGCGGCTCGGAGAGCCGACGCAGCGCGCCGCTGAGCGCGGCCAGGCGGTGGAGTGCTTCGTTTCGCTAGAGGTTCTGAGCGGCTAGCGACGAGCCTTGAGCTCACGCTCGATCTCGCGATTGGCGTCGCGCTTGGCGAGATCTTCGCGCTTGTCGCGGCCGCTCTTGCCGCGCCCCAGGGCCAGCTCGATCTTGACCCGCCCGGCCTTGAAATAAAGCCGCGTCGGCACGAGCGTCAGGCCCTTTTCGTGTAGCTCGCCGGTCAGCGAAGCGATCTCGCGCCGGTTGAGCAGGAGCTTTCGGTCGCGGTCGGGGTCGTGCGAGCTGAGCGAGGCCTGCTCGTAGGGAGCGATGTGAGCGCCGATCAGCCAGGCCTCGCCGTCGCGGATGTCGGCGAAAGCCTGCGTCAGGCTCGCCTGCCCCTGGCGAAGCGACTTGACCTCGCTGCCAGTCAGCACCAACCCGGCCTCGAAGCGCTCGAGCAGGTGGTAGTCGTGCCGGGCACGGCGGTTGTCGGCGATCAGCTTCTCTCCATTGGCGGACATAACCGCGATTGTAGGCACGCCGGGTCAGCGGCTTTCCCCCTTTGGCGGTATTGCAGGTCAGGACGAAACAAGGGAGAAGATCGATTACATGCGCTCACCTGCGGCAGAGCTGCGAATTCAGGCTGGAAAAGAAGCCGGATTCACGCTGATCGAGCTCCTGATGGTGATCGTCATTCTCGGAATCCTCGCCGGTATTGCCGTCGTCAGCTACGTCGGCTTCAACGACCGCTCGGAAAAAACGACCGCGCGGTCCAACGTGCGCGTCGTGGTACCGGCGCTAACGGCCTACTACACCGAGCATTCCACCTACGTCGACGCCACGCTCACCGCGTTGCGTAATCAATACGACCTGCAAATCGACGATAGCGCCGCTTCTCGCTACAAGATCTCGGGCCTGGGCGATAGCACCTACTGCCTCCAGAACCACATCGGCAACTGGTACGCCTGGACGACCGGCCCGAATGAGCCGATCGACGCCGGTACCTCGAGTCACTGCTAACGGCGGCTGCCGTG
>DATCCQ010000201.1:0-14794 GCA_036511185.1 Gaiellaceae bacterium | reverse complement strand
CATCCAGGGCTCCGGCGCGGCGACTCTCCTGCGGGCATTCGAGCGGAGAGCAGGGCGTATCATCAGTCTCCGAGTGACCGCGGGCGCGACAGCGCTGATTTACCTACTGACGGTGCTGCCCGGCGCCGCGATTTTCGACGGCTATCTAGAGGCTTTAGCAGCGGGCCTCGGTGTGATTCTCCTCGCGCACCTCCTGCTCGATCTCCTCTTTTTTCGGCGCCGTCGTGCCAGGCGGGAGCAGCGGAGTCGCGAGCAGAACCTGGCGGCGGTCGCCGAGCTGTCGGCCGCACTGGCCCTCGCCGACAAGCAAGGGGAGGTTGCGCGCATCGTTCTCGACACGCTCAGCGATCTGGCCGGGTTCGAGTACGCGGGCATGCTGTTGATCGACGAGGAAGGCGGCGAAGCGCGAGGGCTCGCCGCGCGCACCGGCGGCGCGGACGTCGACTGGTATACGTCACTGCGCATCGATCTAAAAAGCGGAGTCTCGGGTGTGAGGCGCGTCTACGAAACACGTGCGCCGTTCGTGGTCGACGATATGCTCGCCTCGCCGGACGTGAACCCCGAGATGGCCGCGAAGATGGGGCTTAAGAGCGCCGTTTTCATCCCGCTCGAAAGCGAGAGCGGGATCATCGGCGTTGTCATCGCCGGTTCGACGAGCGAGTTTCGTCGCTTCGCGCCCGAAGCGCTGTCCCTGGTGAGGATGCTCGCCGCCGAGAGCAGCCTGGCGCTCGAGCGAGTCCGATCGGTCACGGCGCTTGGCCTGGCGTTGGAGCGCGAACGACTGGTGACGCAGATCTCGCGGCGAGCCCGCTCCGAGCTAGACGTCAACGGGCTGATCGATGTAGCCCTCGCCGAGACAGCGAATGTGCTCGACGTCTCGCGCTGCTTCCTTCGCCTTGGAGAGCCGGGAACCGCAGCACCACTCCGTGCCGAGTGGCGGCAGGATGGGATCGAGCCGATTCCCGCAAGCGCGACGCCGTACCTCTCGGTCTCCAACCTCGCGCTGCGCGAAAGGCGGACGGCCGCGGTCGCCGACGTCGAGCAAGATCCCAGGCTCGACGACGATTCGCTCGGCGGGCGGGATGCCTTGCTCGGCATCGGTACGCGCGCGGTTCTCTCGGTGCCGATCATCCTTTTCGACTCGGTGATCGGTGCTCTCGCCGCGCACGCATCGGTTGTCCGGCGCTGGTCGAGCGACGATATCTCGTTCCTCGAAGCGATTGCCCGCGAGCTCGGCGTCGCGCTGCACACGGCCGGTCTGCTCGAAGAGAACAAGCGCCGACTCGAAGAGCAGAACGCGCTTCTGGCAGCGACCGAGGCCATGGCCAACGAGCTCGAGCTCGACTCGGTGCTGACGCAGAGGTTGGCCGGCGGTCGGGCCGAACTGATCGGTCCCTCTAGCTCCGAGCAGGTTATGACCGCGGCAGTTCGCCAGGCGATCGCACTGCTCGGAGGCGACGCGGCCCTGATGCTGGAGCTCGAAGCGAACGAGCTCGTCGTGCGCGTAAACGAGGGCGTTGGGCTGGAGGACCTGGACGGGCGACGCTTCCCGACGGCGGTCTCGCTGGCGGGCGATCTGGTTCAGTCGCGCGAGCCGCTGGTGATCGAAGACCTGGCTCGAGACGAGGGGCTTTTAGGACCGCTCGATCCGATCGCCGGCCGCGGCTTCAAGGCCTTGATCGGAGTTCCGCTGATCGGCCCCGACGATGCTCTGACTGGGGTGCTCATCGTCTACTCGCGCCGTGTTCGAGCCTGGCGCCTGAAAGAGATCGAAGCTCTCGTCACGTTGGCCGCCAACAGCGCAACCGCTCTGGCGAACGCCGGGCTTTACCTGCGCGTGTCGCTCGATCGGGAGCAGAGCCTGGCGATTCTCTCCAGCGTCAACGACGGCATCGTGGCAGTCGATCGCGCGGGTCAGATAGTGCTCTGGAACGCCGCAGCCGAGCGAATTACCGGTATCGACAGCAGCGAGGCTCGGGGGCGCTCGGCAGCGGAGGTGCTTCGCCACGAGATTGACGCGCCGGAAGGATCGGAGGAGCTCTCGATCTCGATCAGGCGCGGCGAGCGGGAGCTATGGCTACAGGTTACCGAGGCGGTCATGCGAGATCCCGGCGGCCAGATAGCCGGCAAGATTTACACGCTCCGCGACGTTTCGGCCGACCGCTTCGTCGAGCAGGCCAAGTCCGATTTCGTCTCCTCGATTTCGCACGAGCTGCGCGCCCCTTTGACTTCCATCTACGGCTTCGCCGAGACACTCCTGCGCCGCGGCGAGCTCTTCGATGACCTCCAGCGGCGAACATTTCTCTCCTATATCGCCTCGGAGTCGGAGCGTCTGACGGGGATCGTGGACGCTCTGCTCGACGTTGCCGAGCTCGACTCGGGCGATCTTCAGGTCGATCTGGCGATGGTCGATGTCGGCAAGGTCGTTCGCGACGTGGTGGAGAGCGTGCGCAGCGAGGAGACGACTAGCGCAGGAAACGGGCACGGCTTCGCGATCGACCTTTCGGACGAACCTCTATCCGCCCAGGCTGACGGCGAGAAGCTGCGCCGCGTACTGGCCAATCTGGTCGACAACGCGGTCAAGTTCTCGCCGGGCGGCGGCCCGGTGAGCGTTATCGGACAGAAGCTTTCCGACGCGATCGAACTGCGAGTGATCGACGAGGGGGTGGGCATCCCCGCGGAAGAGCGCGAGCGCATCTTCCGTAAGTTCTACCGGGGCTCGTCCTCGCCGCTGAGCGGCGGAACCGGCCTGGGCCTCTTCATCTCGCGCGGGCTGATTACGGCGATGGGCGGCCGTATCTGGGTGGAGTCTGTCGAGGGCGAGGGCTCCACCTTCACGCTCGAGCTTCCCCTCGCAAGCGAGGGCGAAACAGCGTTGCAGGAGTGACTTACGCTAAGCCCGGGTATAGGAAACCAGTAGCTCGATGACCCGGGTCTTAATAATCGATGACGAAGCGCCGATTCGGCTGCTTTGCCGTGTCAATCTCGAAGCCGAGGGCATGGAGGTGATCGAGGCCGCCGACGGTATTAGCGGGATTGAGACAGCCCGTCGCGAACGGCCCGATGTTGTTCTGCTCGACGTGGTGATGCCTCACCTTGACGGCTGGGGCGTGGCGCAGGAACTTGTTCGGGACGAGCTGACCAAGGAACTCCCGATCATCTTCTTGACCGCCCGCGCCGAGATCTGCGACCGTTCTCGCGGGCTGGATATCGGCGGCGTCGAGTACGTCACCAAGCCCTTCAATCCGCTCGAGCTGGCGCCGTTGATCGAAACCTTGCTGGAGCAAATCAAGCGCGACGGGATCGATCTCCTGCGCGGCGAGAAGCTGGCCGAGCTGCGGGCGCTGGTACACGAGTAAGTCGGGACGCCCGGATTCGAACCGGGGGCCTCCTGCTCCCAAAGCAGGCGCGCTACCAGGCTGCGCCACGTCCCGCCGAGCGAAGTCTACGCTTTCGACGGCAGGACAAATTTCGTCGCCCGGGCGCTTCCTCGGTATGCGTCCTGAGCGACGAGAGCGCGTCTCGGTTTCTCAAAGCGCCGCGACCTGGCCCGCGGGCCGAACCGCTATTCTGCGTCGATGGCGCACGACGATTGGCGAATCCACGTCCAACTTACGCAGGAAGGCGAGCAAAGCGACTTCCTCGAACGCCTCACCGGCGCTCTCGACAACGAGGCCGAGGAGCTTGCGAAGGCGCTCAGCGGCGACCGCCTGGCAGTCTCGCGCGACGACAAAGAGCTCTTCGTCTATGCCTCGAGCAAGAGCCAGGCCGAGCACGCGCGGACAGTGATCGAGGACGAGCTGTCGCGCCACGGCTACGAGGCTACTGTCAGCAGCGTCGAACAATGGCTCGTGAGCGAGGAGCGCTGGGATGACGAGCCGAGAGGCGAGACCTGGGAGGAAGAAGAGGTCGAGCAAGGCGAGGCTCCCTGGGAGGTGCGCGTTACCTGCAGCTCTCGCGGCAAGGCGAAGGAACTGGCGGAGCGGCTCGAAAGCGAGGGCTACCGTCCGCTTAGGCGCTGGCGCTATCTGATCGTGGGTACCGAGACGCGCGAGGACGCAAAGAAACTCGCCGCCGCGCTGCATGGTGAAGTTGAGCCGGGTGGCGACGTGGCCTGGGATGAGGCCGCCGACGCCGGCATCATCAGTCCCTTCCGGCTATTCTGAAGCCACTGCGAGCGGCTTATAGCCTCACGCAGGGCGTCGTTCGCCTACGTAAGAAGGCGTTCATCATCGGCATTTTCAGCCGACGAAAGTCGTCAAGCCCCGGCAGGGGGCGGACTTTCGTCGGTAAAGCGGCGTCAGGCGGCTCCGTAGGCCGGTCGCGCCCGGCCGGAAGGAGCCACCGGCCGAGAGCGCGAGAAGCGGGTGACGGGAATCGAACCCGTATAGCCAGCTTGGAAGGCTGGAGCTCTACCCTTGAGCTACACCCGCGGGTACGCGTAGCCTAGCGCCGGCGACGGGAATCGGCCTGAGTTCGGCTCCGCGCCTCGTGTTTCGTCCGATTCGAACGCGATGCTGTCTCACACAGTGCCGGCGGAACGAGTGATACAGATACGCGCTCGCTCGGTCGCGCTCGTGGTCGGGATCGTGTTGGCCTTCGCGCTCGCGCTCCAGATCGTGATCGTGGCCGGGCAGGTGATCGTCTGGATATTCATCGCCCTTTTCCTGGCGCTGGCGATCAACCCGCTAGTCGAATGGCTGCAGAGTCGAGGCGTGCGTCGGCGCGGCCTTGCCGTGGCGATTGCCTTCGGCGCTGTGCTGGTAGCTCTGGTGGGCCTTGCGGTGGCCTTCGTGCCGATCCTCATCGATCAGGTCGGCCACTTCATCGACGCCGTTCCAGGGTACGTCAGGGACCTCACCAAGGGGAGAGGGCGCCTCGGTTTTCTCGAGCGCGATTACCACGTGGTCGAGAAGGTCGAGAAGGCGATCAAGCACAACAGCGCCGGCAAGGTGATCGGCGTCTCCAATATCGCGCTGTCGCTAACGAAGGGAGTGCTGTCTGCGATCGTTGCGACGGTCACGATCACCTTCATGACCCTCTTCATGCTGCTCGAGGGCCCGACCTGGATCGACCGCTTCTTCGGACTTTTCTCGCCAAAGACCGCACGGCGCTGGCGCTCGGTCGGGCGCGACGTCTATCGCACCGTCGGCGGCTACGTAGCCGGGAACCTCCTGATCAGCCTGATCGCCGGCACGCTGGCGGCGATCGTGCTCGCCGTTCTCGGCGTTCCTTATGCCGTAGCGCTCGGGCTGCTCGTGGGGCTGCTTGATCTCATCCCGCTCGCCGGCGCCACGGTTGCCGCGGTCATCATCACCGGAATCGCCTTCACCACCGGCGTCTGGGCGGGCGTGATCGTGCTCGTCTACTTCGTTATCTACCAGCAAGTCGAGAACCAATTACTACAGCCGATCATTTACGGAAAGACCGTGCAGCTCTCGCCGCTCGCTGTTCTGATCGCGGTCTTGATCGGGGCCAAACTGGGAGGCATCGTGGGAGCCCTGGCAGCCATTCCAGTCGCCGGAGCGATCCAGATCGTCCTGAGAGATCTCCTGCAAAACCGCGCGGCCGGCTCGGCTGCGGCGGGCTCGATTGGCAAGAAAACGCCGGTGCCCGCCAGCCCCGAGGGCTGACGCGCGGCGCGCTCACGCTCGCAAGAATCCCCTATTTGAGGGAATCATTACGCCCTTATGAGGATATGAGAGCGATGCCGAAGCGCCGATCCTGCGTTTGTGGTCTTCCAAAGAAAGGGACGAGTTGCAACCTGCGTCATCGGCGCGGTCTTGTTCTGCCTGCTCGCAGTTCCGCTGGCGAACTCGGCTTCGTCGCGCGCCCGCGTGACCTCGGTTTCAGCGCTCGACTCGCAGGTTCTGCGCGAAGTGAACCTCGTTCGCGCCCAACACGGCTTGAAGCCGCTGTTCAATTCATCCCCGCTCGCTAAAGCGGCCGCGCGTCACTCTCGCTCGATGGCGACAGACGGGTACTTCGCTCATGAGTCTTCTGACGGCTCGGTTTTCTGGGAGCGGATCAAGGCTTTCTACTCCGCGAGCGGTCATAGCTACTGGGCCGTCGGAGAGAATCTCGTCTGGGCCTCGCCCAACCTGACCGCCAAGCAGGCCGTGAAGATGTGGATGAACAGCCCGCCTCACCGCGCCAACCTGCTCAGCGAGAAATGGCGCGAGATAGGTCTTTCTGCCGTGTATTCATCGAGCGCGCCCGGCGATTACCAGGACCGGGCGGCGACGATTGTGACGGCCGACTTCGGCGTTCGCCGCTAGCACTGGTCGGATAGACGCCGAACATCAACATCCGGCCTTTGCGCCAGGAGTCGGCCTGCGCGTACTACACTGTCCGACGCGCGGTGGCCGTAGCTCAGTTGGTAGAGCCCCGGGTTGTGGTCCCGGTGGTCGTGGGTTCGAATCCCACCGGTCACCCCTCTCGCTTGCTCGGCCGGCGGGCTCCGTGCGGCCAGGCGCGACTGGCCTTCCGGAGCCCGCCTGGTACCGCTGGCTGCACGCCGCTCTCCGGGGCCGTGTGAAAACACTGTCCCCTCCGGCGTCGCACAACCAGCGGCGCCCCGAGCAAGCGAGAGCGGTTCGCGTTGTAGGACGCCTGCGGTCGTGGTCGGGCGCGACTGGCCTTCCGAAGCCGCCGGCCGAGCAAGCGAGGGCGATTCTTGGTGGACGGCCTTCTCGGACGGTGGCGCCTCGTGTATGCGCAGGCGACGCATCCGCGTCGAGGCGTTACGCTTGCAGTGAGCGCCTGTAGCTCAGCGGAAGAGCGGCGGCCTTCTAAGCCGCGGGTCGGGGGTTCGAATCCCTCCAGGCGCGTTCTCGACGTGTTGGTCAAATAACCCGCAACGTGACCCGCGAAGTACCCATGCGGGTGATTGCTGTTTGACAAGTTCCGACCATGGTTCGGCATGCACCGATCTTGCCGCCCATCTTGAAGTCGAAATGCCGTCGCCATCCCGTCGTAGCGCCAGTTCCCCTCGAGCCTGTCTCGGTCGACCCGAGCGGCCCGCCGGCGATCTCTACGCCGGACGGTTGCATTCCGGCTCGTGCGATTGCACGACTCCTCGAGTGGATTAGGTTCGGTGCCTGGTCACTCTGGCCGCGGCGGTTGCTCCCCCTTCCGCCGCGACCGGAGTAGCCAACGAAAGTCCGGCCGCTTCGCGGGCGGACTTTCGTTGGATATGCGGGCGAGAGGACTCGAACCTCCACAGGCACTTGGCCCAACGGGACCTAAACCCGTCGCGTCTACCAATTCCGCCACGCCCGCGACCCTCGAAGGATAGACCGAGGGCGCGGCCAAGTCGCATTCGCTCGGCCGCACCCGTCGGTTCAGGCGCTAACTAACTGCCAGATTCGCTTTTCCCAGCGCCGGCTCTTTCTCACCTGTGTCGAGGCGGAAGGGCGGGTACTCGTCACGCATCAGCGCCGCGAAGGCAACTACGCGCAAGACCCAGCGGTTAAGTCCCATGACGAGGCTGAAGATCTCCAGCGGATAGTGCCCGCGGAAGAGCAGTACGACCGCAGCAATCACGACGAGCAGGCCGATCAGGCCGAGGCTTGCCTCGCCGCAACCCACGAAAATGCCGGCGATCAGATACTGGGGGATGCCCAGCAGCCACCACTTGAACATCGTCCACCCGCGCGAGCGCTGCTCCGGGTAGTCGATCTCGAGCGTAGCCGGGTAATCGGGCACGGGCCCGAGCGTGAAGGGTGGATACTGGTCGGTGCCCAGGGCGGAATAGCTGTAGAAGCCGACGCGCCAGCTCCAGCGCAGCACGCCCAGGTTGAAGTCGAACAGCTTGCGTGGGTAGCGCCCTCTGAAGAGAACGGCGAAGAAAGCGACCACGCTCACCACGACGAAGGCAACCCAGAGGCAAATCAGCACGAGGTAGTGCGGGATCAAGAGAAACCACTTTACGAGCCACATCCAGCGGTTGAGCTGGGGCTCGAGCTCGCCCTCCAGGCGAACGTGGTCGGTGAGGCTGGTAGACGCTTCCATGCTTCCTCCAATTTTCGGCGGTTTTGCTCCAGTATCAGCGGCGCAGGCAGCTACGTCAGTACGGGAAGCCGCACACTCGAGCTCTGGCAATCCCCCCAATTTCTAGGCCTCGCTGGGGCGATCGAAGAGCGGGCGCAGGCGCTCGCTCGGGCATACTCCCAGTCGGGCCCCGTAGCTCAGTGGATAGAGCGACGGACTTCGAATCCGTGCGCGGAGGTTCGATTCCTCCCGGGGCCGATTATTTGTACCGCGTCTATTTAGGTAGGGCGCTAGGGCACTCCTGTCTCGCTAAATCCCTCGAAATGGGTAAAAAGGCCCCAATTTCCCCCTAGCAGGCGGGACTCTCACTCTTACGGGTGAGCTTGGCAGCGTTTGCCGCGATGTACCTTCGAGATAGGAGTAATAGCGGGTGCAAAGTCCCCCCGGCCGTGGCCTCGCTAAAGCCGTTCTCGAAGAGGAGATCTCTGTGCTGCTTGACGGTTTACATAGGCGTACTTCCCCCCTTACATCCCCCCTGCGGTATCGCCTTGCGAAGGCGCTTGGCCTGTTTGCCGTCTGTTTCTTCGCGCTTGCCTGGATAGGTAATGCGGCCGCCGCGACCAGTGTCGTCGATCAGACCCTGCTCGCCGCCGCGAAGTCGAGCCCCGCCCAGAGCGAGCGGATGATCATCCTCAGCACGGACGATGTCAGCGGCGCAATCGACGCCTTCAACCAGGCGAGTGCCGTCGACGACGGATACGGGCTCGGGACTCTACGCACCGAGCTTCCCCTTGTCGGTGGTGTCGCCGTCACGCTTCCGGCGGCACGCGTTGCGACGCTGGCGGACATCGACGGGATCACGGTCAGCCCCGACGCCACGCTCCAGGAGAGCAGCTACGACAACCTCCCCAACATTCAACTCTGGCCCTACCTGAGCGGAAATGCCCACCTATGGGCCGGCGGCCAGAGGAGTCGCGCCCCGCGGACGCCGACCGTTGCCCTGATCGACTCGGGCGTCGACACCGGCGTTGCGGATGTGGCAAACAGTCTGCTCATCCCGCAGGTCGACCTCTGCAACCTGGCGCCCAACTCCTCCGGTGACGGCGACGGCCACGGAACCTTCGTCAGCTCGATCCTCGCCGGCAATGGAAGCGGCCACGTTGGCGCTGCGCCGAACTCGAAGCTGATCTCGCTCGATGTGATCAACGACGAAGGCGTCGCGACAACCAGCGATGTGATCGCCGCCGCCCAGTGGATCATCGATCACCGCCGCATGTACAACATCCGGGTCGTCAACTTCTCGCTGCACGCGACCACGCCGAGCAACTTCGTCAACGATCCGCTCGACAAGGCGGTCGAGAAGCTCTGGTTCTCGGGCGTAGTGGTCGTGACGGCGGCGGGCAACTACAGCGTCGACGGCGAATCGACTGCGGTGCGCTACTCGCCTGCGAACGACCCCTTCGTGATCACTGTCGGTGCGCTCGACAACAAGGGCACGCTCAATCGCTCCGACGACACCGCCGCCCCCTGGTCGACCTGGGGCTACACGCTCGACGGCTTTGGCAAGCCCGAGATAGGTGCCTCCGGTCGCTACATGATCGGTGCCGTACCGAGCGGCTCGGCGTTGCTCAGCGAGTTCCCGGATAACGTCTTCAGCCCCGGCTATCTGCAGCTCTCGGGCACTTCGTTCGCCGCGCCGGTTGTGGCGGGAGCAGCCGCGCAGCTGCTCGCCGTGCATCCCCAGATGACGCCCGACCAGGTCAAGAGCGCACTGATGCTCGGCTCGGAGCGGACACCAGCCGCGACCGCGGGCTCGCTTGGCATAGGTGAGCTCAACGTCGGCCGGTCGGTTCACTTGCTCGGTAGCAGGTTGCCGAACCCCAACGCGGCGCTGAACCAGTTCCTCGTCAATAAGCCGGGCTCGCTTCCCTACTTTGACGGGAACGCCTGGACAAAGGCGGTAACCGAAAACTCAGACTGGAACAGCCAGAGCTGGGAAGCCAAGTGGTGGACTTCAGGAGCTTGGGAATCCAAGTGGTGGACTTCAGGATCTTGGGAAGCCAAGTGGTGGACTTCAGGAGCTTGGGAAGCCAAGTGGTGGACGTCGGGATCCTGGGAAGCCAAATGGTGGACATCGGTTACCAGCGAGGACAAGTGGTGGACGTCTGTAGCCTGGGAGGACAAGTGGTGGACGTCGGTCTCAACCATCGACACCGCTTGGGAGGCTCAGAGCCAGACCGATCTGCTCAACGAAGTAAAGGCGCAAGGCGACGCGACTTCGACTGCGTATTTGCTCACGAAGTCCGATTACGAAGCTTTGCTCCGAGATCCATTCCTGACCCCGGCGCTTTTCAGAGGATTCGATCCGTTCGCCATACGCCGCGCAGCAAAGGATTAGACCTAAAGAAATAGGCGTGAGCCGACGACGATTAATCGTATGGACGGCGGCCGCAACCCAGCGGCGGATGGACAGGCGCAGCAGGCGTGGCTACCACCACGGGCTGCCGTCTATTTCTTTCTCGTTCTGAGCACCTCGGTGGTGATACTGGCGCCACTAATTACGCGGCTCGGTTCTGGGCGCGATGAGCCGTGGACGACGTTCGCCATCCTGGCCGTCCTGGCGGGTGTGGCGCACTTACTGGTTGTAGTCACGCCCAAGAACGAGGGCTACGCGATCGATTACGTCTTCGTCGTTGCCGCGGTGCTTCTCTTACCGCCGCAGCTGGCTGTGCTCGTGGCGGTCGCGCAGTTCATTCCCGATTGGTTGAAGGAGCGGCGGTCCTGGTACATCCAGGTCTTCAACACCTGCGATTCGATGCTCTCGATCCTGGTCGCCAGCGCCGTCTATCGCTACCTGCCCGATTCGGCGATGATCTCGAGCCGTTTTCACGACGTGCTCGCGGCTGCCGCTGCGGGCGTCGTCTTCGTCATCGTCAATCACCTACTTCTCGACGAGGTCGTGCACCTCGCTCGCGGTCACACTTTCCGCGAGCTCGGCGTCTTCTCCCCGGTCAACTACGCGCCCGATGTTGTGCTCGTCTCGGTTGGAATTGCTGTCGCCTTCTTCTGGCGCTATAACCCCGTGCTCGTCCCCTTCGCGCTCGTGCCACTGACGTTGATTCAGCGTTCCTTGGCGGTCCCCGCACTGGAGGCCGAGGTCAGGGTCGATCCGAAGACGGGCCTGTATAACGCGCGCTACTTCGGCGCCGTCTTCGCCGAGGTGTTGGACCTGGCGCGGCGCCGGCACCGACCTTTGGCGCTGATGATGGTCGACCTCGATCTGCTGCGCGAAATCAACAACAACTATGGCCACCTGGCGGGTGACGGCGTGATCCGGGGCGTGGCCGAGGTGTTCCGAGCCAGCCTGCGCATCGAGGACGTACCGGCGCGCTTCGGAGGAGAGGAATTCAGCGTGCTGCTACCGGACACACCGCTTGAAGACGCGATCGAGATCGCCGAGCGTATCCGGCACGAGGTGGCGGAGCGGGGTTACGTCGTCGAGACGGTGCCCGAGCCGATTCGGGCGACCGTTTCGATCGGAGTGTCTTCCTTCCCGGCCGACGGGGTAACTCAGACCGATCTCGTTCACCATGCCGACCTGGCCGTGTATCGGGCCAAGCTCCAGGGCCGGAACCGTGTTGTCGCCGCTTCGACCGAGCTTGGGCTTCTGATCGAGCCTGCCAATGCCGCGGCCGTACTGATTCCAGAGGACGGGGAGTACATCTCGCCGCTACCGCCGCCGGAAGCCGTGAAACCACACAAGGAGCGGCGGCGAATGCGGGCGCGCGAGTGGTTGAACGTGCTCGACCTTCCGAGCCGCTTGATGTGGCTGGTAGCCGTGCTCACGATCGGCGGCGTAGTCGGGGGCGTATTGGGTGCCGTCTTCGGCTCAAACCGTGATCTGATCGGCATGAGCGCGCTCGTGGCCTTGATTGCAATCGGCCAGGTGCTGGCGATCGAGACGGACGACTCGTCGATCTCCGTCACCGCTGTCGGCGCGATCGCCGGAGCCTCGCTCTTCGGCGCTCGTATTGCGTTTGCTGCGGCCTTCGTGGCCGCGCTCGTCGATTGGAGCGCTCGCCGCTCGCCGCTACATCAGCCGCTCTTCAACGTCGGTGCGCTTACCATCTCGACGCTCGGGGCCGTAGGTGCCTTCGCTCTCGTTGTCGGGCTGCCGCTCGGCGCGCACGACATCAGGGTGATTCCGGCGGCGCTGGCGGCGGCGGGCGTCTACTTCGTTCTCAACACCGGCTTGCTGTCGCTCGCTCTGGCGCTCGAGTCGGAGCAGAAGTGGTGGGCGCTCTGGCGCGATCGCTTCTCCTGGATGACCGGCCACTACCTCGTTTACGGCGCGGTGGCGGCGGCAATGGTCATCGGCTACGAGTCGATGCATGTGTATGCGCTGCTCGTCTTCGCGCTTCCACTGGTGCTCATCCGGCGCACTCAGGAGGCCTACCTGAATCACACGCAGGGCAGTGCGCGTAGGCTGCGCACGGCCGCCGAGTTGATCAAGAAGCAGAACGTCTCTCTGGCGGAGGCCAACCAGCTACTTCGCGAGCGCTCGACGGCTGCAATGGAGAGCCTGTCGGCTACGGTGGATGCCCGCGACTCGTACACCGCCGGCCACTCGCGCCGCGTTCGCAAGCTGGCGCTGGCCATCGGTCGCGAGCTCGAGCTCTCGGAGCCGGAGTTGGATCTGCTCAGTCATGCAGCTCTCTTCCACGACATCGGCAAGCTCGCCATCCCCGACTCGATCCTGCTCAAGCCTGCTCGGCTGAGCCTCGAGGAGTGGGGAGTAATGCGCAGGCACGCCGAGGAAGGAGCCCGCATCATCGAGCGACTCGGCTTCCTCGCCGACGCTGTGCCGGCGATCCGCCACCACCACGAGCGCTGGGACGGCAGCGGTTATCCAGACGGTCTCTCTGGTGAGGACATTCCGCTCGGCGCCCGCATCATCCACGTCGCCGATGCGCTCGACTCGATGCTCACGACCCGTATTTACCAGGCCCAGCGCCCGGTCGAGGAGGCGCTCGAGCAGCTTCGCTCGGGCACCGGCAAGCAGTTCTGTCCGCGTTGCGCGCGCTGTGCCGAGAAGATCCTGGCCAACGAGGTCGATGCCGACGGCAACCTGGAGTTGTCGGACGGTGAGCGCCTCGAACTGCTCGCCTAGAAGCGCTCGACGCGAATCTCATCCTCGCCGAGCCGAGGGATCCGACGGCGGCCGGGCTCGCTCTGCTTGAATGCGGAACGTGGAGACGAACGTTGCCGAGCTCGCTCAAGACCGTGTGCGTCTCACGGTAAACGTGCCGAGCGCTGACATTAAGCACGCAGTCGAGCACGCCGGCGCCGATCTGGCCGAGCGCACCAAGGTGCCCGGTTTCCGCGCGGGCAAGGTGCCGATGCCGATACTGGTGCGCAAGCTCGGTAAGGAGCGCATCTACACCGAAGCGGTGGAGACGCATATCGGCGGCTGGCTCAGAGCGGCGATAGCGAGCAAGCGTCTGCGCCCGGTCTCCGAGCCGCAGTTCGACTACGAGCTTCCTGCTTCAACCGACTCGGGCTGGAGCTTCGGCGCCGAGTTCGACCTGCAGCCTCTGCCCAAGCTGGTCGACTGGCGCAAGCTCGAGGTGGGCAAGGGCGACGCGGAGATTCCGGAAGGCCTGGTCGAGCACGAGCTAGACGTCCTTCGCTCGAGCGTCGCTCAGCTCGTTCCGGCTGTGGGGAGACCCGTCCAGGACGGCGACGCGCTCGTCGTCGACTTCCTCAGCGAGCAGGGCGAGGAGAGCCGCGATCAGGTCATCGAGCTCGGGGCGGGCAAGCTGGCCCGCGAGCTCGAACAGGGTCTGATCGGCGCGGAGGCCGGCGAGAGCCGCCAGATTCCCTTCTTTCTCGCAGACGGCAGCGCGAGCACCGTGAAGGTAACGGTGAAGGAGATCATGGAGAAGGATCTGCCGCCGCTCGCCGACGAGCTGGCGCGTAGCGCAAGCGAGTTCGACACTCTGGACGAGCTGCGCTCGGATGTCGAAGGAAGACTGCAAGCGCAGGTCGATGCCGAGCGCGATATCGCCTTCCGCGAGGCGGCGGTCGACGCGCTGGTCGACGCTTCGAACGTCGATGTGCATCCGGTACTCGTCGAGGAGCGCGCACGCGCCCTGCTAACCAACCTGGTTCGCTCGCTAGAGCGCCGCGGCATGAATCTTGACCTCTACCTCCAGCTGACCGGTCAAGAGGCTGGGCAGCTCGTAGAGGAGGTGCAAGGCGAGGCCCGTCGCTCGATCGCGCGCGAGCTCGCGCTCGAAGCCGGAGCCGCCAAGCTGAAGCTCGAGATCTCAGACAGTGAGGTCGAGGAGCTCGTGCGCGAGCAGGCCGGCGCGGCCGGCGAGGACGCCGACGAGCTGGTGGCGGAGATCTGGCGGCAAGGCCGCCATGAGGAGTTGCGCGAGGACATGCGCATGAGCGCCGCCCTCGATCGCATCTGCGAGGAAGTCAAGCCGATTCCCCTCGCGCAGGCTGAAGCGCGCGAGCAAATTTGGACGCCGGGGAAGGAAAAGCCGGCATCCGCTACGAAACTGTGGACCCCTGGTAGTGAGGAGACGCAATGAGTCCTTTAATCCCAATGGTCATCGAGCAGACTTCGCGTGGCGAGCGCTCGTTCGATATCTACTCGCGGCTTCTCAACGAGCGGATCATCTTCTTGGGCACGCCGATCGATGATCAGATCGCCAACCTGGTGATCGCTCAATTGGTCCACCTTGAGTCCGAAGACCCGGATAAGGAAATCTCCATATACATCAACTCGCCC
>DATCCQ010000200.1:0-7372 GCA_036511185.1 Gaiellaceae bacterium | reverse complement strand
CTACAACATTTCAAACCAGCTCCCCACGAACACCGAGTCGGCGAAGGGCTTCACGGCGCTCAAATCGGTGTTCCCGGCAGGCGCTCTCAGTCCGACGCAGGTCTACGTCGTCGGCGCTACGGCAAAACGCCCAGCCGAACTGAAACTGCTCGCCAAGCGCCTGCGCTCGGTCAAGGGCGTCGCGAGAGTCGCTCCGGCGCAGCCGAGTCGCGACGGGCAGGCGGCCGTCATCTCGGTCGAACTGCGCAGAAGCCCGTTCGACAACAAGTCGCTCGACCTGGCCTCCGGGCCACTTCAGCGCGCGGCGCACGCCGGCGCGAAGCCCGGAACGGTATTCGTCGGCGGCCAGAGCGCCGCCTTTGCCGACGTACGCTCGGCGCTCAACCGCGACTACAGCGTCGTCTTCCCCGTCGCGGCCCTGATGATCGCGCTGATCCTCGCCGTCGTGCTGCGTAGCGTGATCGCGCCGCTCTATCTGCTCCTCGCCGTCGTGCTCGGTTTCGCGGCGACGCTCGGCGCCTCGGTCGCCGTCTTCCAGGGTCTCGGCGGCAGTAGTGGCGTCAGCTTCTTCCTGCCCTTAATCGTCTACCTATTCGTGGTCGCGATGGGCACCGACTACAACATCCTGATGACGACGCGCCTGCGCGAGGAGGCGCGCGAGGGCAACGACCCACGGCAGGCTGCAGCGCTGGCCGTCGAGCACGCCTCGCCGACCGTCATGGCGGCGGGCGTGATCCTCGCCGGCACCTTCGCCTCGCTGATGCTCGGTGGCATCGGGATTCTCTCGCAGCTCGGCTTCACCGTCGCAATCGGCATCGTGATCGTCTCCTTCGTGATGGCGGCGCTGCTGATCCCGAGCATCTCGGCCTTGCTCGGGCACGTGATCTGGTGGCCCGGCCACTCCGACGAAAGCGCTCAGGAGCGCGCCGAGGAGCGACGCCAGGCGGCGGTGAAGTCGCGAACGGCACCGGCGCATCAGCCGCAGCCGCTGCCCGAGGAGTGACCGAGTAGGAGACACTCGACGGGCGCCGCTTAAAGAACGTCGGCGTCTCTATCGAGTTCGCACCCGTTAAACGCGACCTGGTACTACTCTATTGCTCCGGGCGGAGTAGCTCAGCTGGTTAGAGCGACGGACTCATAACCCGTAGGTCGTCGGTTCAAGCCCGACCTCCGCCATCTCGCTTTCTCGGCCGGCGGCTCGGTGCGGCCGGGCGCGGCCGGCCTCTGAAGCCGCTTGACGCCGCTGGCGGCACGATCCTCTCCGAGGCCGTGTGGAAACACTGTCCTCTCCGGGCTGGCACCGCCAGCAGGGCGATCACCGGGCAGGAGGCTTCGCGGACGATCCTTTTCGATGAGCTCTTCGGCTCTCAGTGCAGCGGCGCCAGTGAAAGCAGGCGCAGGCTGAAGTCCTCCTTGTAGCGGACAACGCCGACCCACTCCTTGCGGCCCGCGCGGCTACGCAGCTCAACCCGTAGCGGAAGACCAGTGGCGGAAGCCAGCCACCAGTCAATCATCTCGCTGCCGCTGTCGTGCGAGTGGACGTTCTTACTCGTGCTCCTAACGCGAATCGCGTGCACGCGGCTTCCCCCGACCTCAAGCGTGCCGCGGCCGATAACGCGCAGCTCACCGACTTCGAGATTCTGATTCGAGCGGCAGCTGTAGGGCTTGGTCGCGCCGGCAACCACTTTCTTGGGAACGAGGAGTCGTCCCGAGCAGGTGTAGACCGTGTGATCGCTCTGCCCGAAGAAGGCGTGCCGCTCGTCGGAGATACGAAACTCGATTCCGGCGGCGGTCGAGCAGAAGGTCCAGGTCGTGGAGCGATCCTGGAGCGCGTCCCAACGCAGCCGAATCCCACAGGGCACGTCGATCACCGTGATGCTCGTCTTGGCCGGATAGATGTGCTTGACGCCGCCGAGAGCATTGATCGACTCGCTGCCTTTCGTGGCGTAGAGATAGACGCCGTTCAGCCCGCCCGAGTCGTGCCCGCCTGCGCGGAAGCGGCGCAGCGCCTGTGAGATCGACGCGGGACGGCTCGAGTCGTTGAGAAAGAATCCTCCCGCCCAAGCAGCCGCGATTAGCAAGACGACGCCACCCAGCGTCAGGCCGATCGTCATGCGCCGACTTGGGCGCTTGATGCGCTTCATCCCCGTCACGATAAACCGTCTGCCCGATGGGCGAGACAGTGCGCGAGGCGTTAGTACGTTGCAGCTGGCGGCGCCGAATAGCTACTCTCGCAATACGTCCAGGAGGACGCTTGATGGCACAGGAAACCAGCTCTGTCGACAGGCCGCGCGTCGGCCCTTCTTATCTTCCCGTCCAGGAACGCCTGAAGACCTGGGCCGAGTTCACCATCGCGCCTCCCGAGCAGGTGCTGCAAGAGCAGGCCGGGCGCTGCATCGATTGCGGCATTCCCTACTGCCACGCGATCGGCTGCCCGGTCGAGAACCTGATTCCCGAGTGGAACGAGCTAGTCGCGCGCGGCGACTGGTACGAAGCCTTCCTGCGCCTCGAGCGGACGAACAATCTGCCCGAGGTGACCGGGCGGATCTGCCCCGCGCCCTGCGAGCCGGCCTGCACTCTGGCCGTCAACACCGACTCCGTCACGATCGAGCAGATCGAGCTGTCGATCATCGAGCACGCCTGGGCTAACGGTTGGGTCGTTCCCCGCGCGCCCGAGCACGAGAGCGGGTGCGGCGTGGCGGTCGTGGGAAGCGGTCCGGCCGGAATCGCGGCCGCGCAACAACTTCGCCGCGCCGGGCACAAGGTGGCTTTGATCGAGCGCTCACCACAGCTGGGCGGGCTGCTGCGCTACGGAATCCCGGACTTCAAGCTCGAAAAGAAAGTCATCGACCGGCGCCTGGAGCAGCTGGCAGCCGAGGGCGTCGAGTTCCGCGCCGGCGTCGCGGTCGGAGAAGACCTTCCCGCTGAAGAGCTGCTCGACGAGTTCGACGCCGTGTTGCTCGCCCTCGGAGCCGGTCAGCCGCGCGACCTACCCGTGCCCGGGCGCGAGCTGGACGGCATCCACTTTGCAATGGACTTCCTCGCTCCGGCCAACCGCTTCGTGGCCGGCGAGATCAAGGCGAGCGAGCTCATCTCGGCCAAGGGCAAGGCCGTGCTCGTGATCGGCGGCGGCGACACCGGCTCGGACTGCGTCGGCACCGCCAACCGGCTCGGCGCCAAGTCGGTGAGTCAGATCGAGATCTTGCCCAAGCCGCAGGAGTGGACCGAGCCAGGTAACCCCAATTGGCCCTACTGGCCGAATATCTTGCGCACATCGAGCTCGCATAAAGAGGGCTGCGAGCGCAACTGGTCGCTGACCGCGCGCAGCTTCTCTGGCGCCGACGGACAGGTCGGCGAGGCCGAGCTGGTGCGCGTCGAGTGGAAGCCGGCCGCGAGCGGCGGCGCAGCCCACCCCGAGGAGGTCGAGGGCAGCTCCTTTAAAGTCAAGGCCGACCTTGTGCTGCTGGCCATGGGCTTCGTCCATGTCGAGCACTCCCAGCTGGTCAAGGATCTCGGGCTCGAGCTGGACGGGCGCGGCAACATCGCCTGCGCCGACTATGCGACCTCGGCGCCGGGCGTCTTCACCGCCGGCGATGCGCACGCCGGAGCCTCGCTCGTCGTCACCGCGATTCACCACGGTCGCGCGGCGGCCGCGGCGATCGACGAGTTTCTGAGCCGCTAGAGCTCGACCTGCTCCCGAACTGGTCGCGGCGAGCCGAGCGGGCTCGCTCGCCACGTTTCGCCCGGGCGAGATTCGCGCAGATAACAAGCAGTAAGCGTTGACCTAACGGCCGGCTTGGCGCCGACCAGGAAGGCGGTGCTAAATGCGCGCGATTGTGGTTCGAGAGGCAGGTGGCCCGGAGGTGCTTCAGATCGCGGAGGTGCCCGATCCGATAGCCGAGAAGGGATACGTGCTGGTGCGCGTAGAGGCGGCCGCCGTTAACCACATCGACGTCAGCCAGCGGGCGGGCATGGGCGGTGTGGCGCTGCCCTTCACGCCGGGCTTTGACGCCGCCGGAACGAGGGTCGATAGCGGCGAGCGGGTGCTCGTGAGCGGGCAGATCGGTTGTTATGCGGAGCTTGTCGCCGCGCCGGCCGAGCTCGTCTATTCGATTCCCGACACGCTGGACGTGGCCGAAGCGGCCGCACTGGGAATCGCCTATCGAACAGCCTGGGCCGCGCTCGAGGCTGGCGGGCTCGAGGAGGGCGGCACGCTGCTTGTCCAGGCCGGCTCGAGCGGCACCGGTCAGGCCTGTATAGACATCGGCCGTTCCTTCGGCGCCAAGGTCTACGCCACCGCGAGCGACGACAAGCTCGAGCGCCTGCGCGACCTCAGCGTGGAGCCGCTGGCCTACAACGATCCGCGCATCGCAGAACTTGAGGCGAACGTCGTCTTCGATCCGGTTGGCGGCGAGACCTACGAGAGCAGCCTCGCTGCCCTAAAAAGCGGAGGCAAGATAGTCACGCCGGGCGCGCTGGGCAAGCCGGTCGCTCCGGTAAACATCTGGACACTGGTCGCCAAGGGCGCGACGATCATCGGTGTTGGCGCCGCCGCAGTCAGCCGCGAGCACGTTGAGCAGCTGATCGAGCTGGCCGGCCGCGGCAAGCTTCAACCGGCGGTCGACCGCGTGCTGCCGCTCGAACAGGCCGCCGAGGCTCACCGGATGGTCGAGGAGCGGCGCGTGCTCGGAAAGATCGTGCTGCAGGTCGGCTAGGCGGCGTCGAGCACACTCGCGCGCGAGCCGAACTCGGCGCCGCGCGCGAGTTGCTCGCTCACGGCCAGGAACACGTTCTTGTCGGCGTTGTAGTCGAGACCGAAGTCGGGCGCCGCGTTAACCTCGAGCACGCAGAAGCCTTCTCCGGGCAGCGGCATGATGTCGACGACGGCCAGGTCGAGGCAGGTCATCTCGACGGCTTCCAGCGCCAGCCTGGCGGCGCGCGGCTCAACCGTCTCGGCGACGCGCTTGGCGCCGCAGGAGACGTTGGTTCGCCATTCGCCGTCGCGCGCCCGTCGCCGGGCGGCGCCAACGACGGTTGCGCCCGCGACGAGCACGCGCAGGTCGAACCCGATCGATGGGACGAGTTCCTGGGCGATTGCGCCGCCGCGCACCAGCCAGGGGCGGTCTGCGAGCTCCTCTGCCAGTCGATTCAGCTCATGGACGTCGTCGACAAGAAAAACGTCCGCGCCCCAGCTGCCGAAGCGCGGCTTGATCACGAGCGGCAGCATCGAGACGAGCTCGCTCCAGTCGTCACCCACGAAGACCGTTCGTGGCGTCGGTACGCAACCGCTCTCGAGCAAGCGCGCGCTCAGAAGCTTGTCGTGCCCGGCCAGGAGCGCCTCCGGGCGATTGAGAACGCGTACTCCCCGGCGCTCCAGCTCGACCAGGTCGGACAGCCCGGACTCGACGCCGTCCAGGCTGCGGCGCACGTCGAGCCGCGCCAAGGCGGTATCTCCCTGGCTGAGAAAGGCCAGCGCTTCGCGCGGACCGAGTACCCCGTAGCACTCACTAACGCGCCAGGCAGAAGCAAGAGCCAGGTTCGTCTCGCTGGAGGAGTGGGCGATTATTGCGAAGGCCATTTGCGCCAGCTTTGCACTCCCCGGCGCAACTGGCTATGGCCGTCACCGGGTTGTTTCAGCTTCGCAGCGAAGCCGTCACGAGTCAGCCGTTCGCGCGTCAGCGCAGAGCGTGCACTTCGACCCTTAGAATCACTAGCTGATGGCAACCGAGCCCGCCCGTCCCGAGCGCACCGAGTACTTCATGAACATCGCAATGGCGGTGCGTGAGCGGGCGAACTGCCTTGGCAGCCGGGTCGGAGCGCTGCTCGTGCTCGGCTTTCGCGTGATTGCCACGGGCTACAACGGCACGCCCGAGAAGATGCCCAACTGCAACGAGGGCGGTTGCGAGCGCTGCGCGAACCGCGGGCACTACGAGTCGGGCACCGCGTATGACATCTGCATCTGCGTTCATGCCGAGCAGAACGCCCTGCTCTCGGCCGCCCGCTTCGGCACCGCCGTCGAAGGCGCCGACCTCTACACCACCACGCGCCCCTGTTTCGGCTGCACCAAGGAGCTGCTGCAGGCGCACGTCAACGCCGTCTACTACCTGCACGAGTGGACGCATCCCGACGAGCGGCTGGCGAAGGAGTACGAACGGCTCCAGAGCCGCTTCCCGGGCGGCGTCATGAAGGTGGAGATGTTCGACCCGCGCGAGGACTGGGCCTGCGGACGAAGCGGCTCGAGCTCGCCCGGCGCGGAAGCCACCGGCACGGAAACGTAACCCGTCCGAGCCCGCGGACTATTGCTTGAAGCTACGAGCGACCGCGAACAAAACGAACAGGCCGAAATATAGCCCCGACAGCCAGTAGTAGGGCTCGCCGCTGTGACCGCGCGCGTCCTCAACCAGGAAGATCACGAAGAGCACTCCGAAGAGCGCAAACCCGGCCCAAGTGGCGGCGAACATACCGATCGCATCGCTGCGCTCGTCGGTCGCGAAGAACTGCCTGCGTAAGCTCTTACTGCGGCCCGCGGCGAGCAGGAACAGGGCGATGACGGCGCCGAGCCCAAGCACCTGGAGAGCCTTTCCATGGTCACCGCGGACCCAGGTCGCTACGGCGACGCCGCTTACCAGCACAAAGCTCGTCGACGCGACGAACCAGCTCGACTTCATCAACTTCGTCATCTAGCTTCCCTCCCTGAAGACGTCTTCAACCGCCTTTCCGAAGTACCGCGCGAGCGCGAGCGCCAGGGGCAACGAGGGCATGTAGCGCTCGTTTTCGATCGAGTTGATCGTCTGCCGCGAGACGTCTACCGCGTCGGCGAGCTGTCCCTGCGACAGTCCCGCTTTTTCCCGCAACTCGCGTACTTGATTCCTCATGTCTGTCAAGTTAGCTTGACAGCGAGAGGTTGTCAAGTCAGCTTTACAGGGCGAGGATTTCGCGCGCAGCCTGCGCAATCGCCAGCGCGACCGCGCGATGGCCTTCGGCATTCAGGTGAACGCCGTCGGCATCGTCGTAGGCTGTCACTTGGTCAAGATCGAGCAGCGGCACACCCACTTCTTCGGCGGCGATGCGGAAGCAGCGAAGAAGATCGGCGGCCTTGGCCGAGGCGCCCGAGAAGGTGTCGGCGAGGGTGCTCGTGTCGCCGAGCCGCGGTAGCGAGCAGAGCAGCACCGCAGGCGCTCCGTAACCAAGCCCGGACTCACTCTTCAAGACGATCTGTGCCAGCGAAGCGGCGCCGCGCGCGATATCCAGTGGCGGCAGCGGATAGCGGTCGCCGAGATCATTGGTGCCCAGAAAGATCACGACCAGATCGAGCGGCTGGTGCGACTGTAGGCACGGAGCAAGGTATTCGCGCCCGTTCTTGTACGGCTCG
>DATCCQ010000199.1:0-5928 GCA_036511185.1 Gaiellaceae bacterium | reverse complement strand
CCAGCTCTCAGGCGGCCAGCGGCAGCGGGTCGCGATGGGGCGCGCGATCGTGCGGGAGCCGGCTGCGTTCCTGATGGACGAGCCGCTCTCGAACCTGGACGCCAAGCTGCGCGTCGAGATGCGTACCTACATCGCCATACTCCACCGCAAACTGAACACGACCACCGTCTACGTGACCCACGACCAGACGGAGGCGATGACGCTCGGCGACCGCGTCTGCGTGATGCGCGAAGGGCGGCTTGAGCAGGTCGACGTTCCCGCGACGCTCTACGCGAAGCCCGCCAACCTCTTCGTCGCCGGGTTCATGGGCTCTCCCGCCATGAACATCATCCGCTCCCGGCTGAGCGCGGAAGGCGGCTCAATCTTCGCGGAGCTCGGGCCAACGAAGCTCCAACTCCCTCCCTCCTTTCTGAAGGAGCGACGCCAGCTTGAGCAATACGTCGGTCGCGAGCTGATTCTCGGCATCCGGCCCGAAGACATCGAGGATGCCGCTTTAGCACCGACGGTCGATGGCGAAGCGAGCCTCGATGTGGAGGTGGCGCTTGCGGAGCCGATGGGATCGGAGGTCATCATCCACTTCCCAGTTGACGCCGAGCCGGTCGCAGGCACGCCGAGCGCCGTCGCCGCAACTGACAGCAAGGATCGTCAGGAGCTAGCGCAGCTCATTGCCGAGAATAAGACGAGCAGCACGGCGATGGTCGCGAGGCTCAACTCGCGCACCACCGCCCGCACCGGAAAGCCCGCGCGCTTGGCGGTCGACGTCAATCGTCTCTACTTCTTCGACCCGGATTCCGAGGCCGCAATCTGGTAATGCCGCAACCAGGTGCGTGAGGCGCCCGAGCCCAGAGCGCGCCCGACCCGCGAGAGAGCTCGCCGCCGGCTTCGTCTCGGGGCGCCCCTGGTCGCACGGCGCCGGAGAGGACAGTGCTTAAGCACGTTCCCGGAGAGCGACGTGCAGGCAGCGGCGCCAGGCGAATCCGTACGGCCAGGCGCGACCGGCCTCCCGGATTCGCCGGCCGAGGACGCGAGATGGAGCTAGGCGGAGCACTTTCGAACCCTCAAGTCGCGGTTGAGCTATCGGGGCCGAGCGCGATTCACGAGCGACTGTTGCGCACGGCGGCAGCGAATCCACGGCAGCCGCGGTCCTCCTCCATTCACCCCAGCCCGGTATTGGAGACGATCACCTGCGTGCTGGAACGTTCAGACCGGCCGATGAGGGCATGCGAGATCCACACCGCAGCGGAGCAGCTATTCGGCCAGCCGCTTCGCTGGACATCGGTGAAAGGAGCCTTGGCCGAGCACACCTCGGGCCCTGAGCGGCGTTTCCGGCGTGTCCGTCGCGGCGTCTACGAGTTAACTGGCTCTGGGGCCAGACAGTCCCTTAAAGCAGCGGGCGGGCGGGATTTAACTTAGGCTCCAGCGACTAGGTTCGTTATCCAAAGTCTGATAGCGGAAGTGGCCGATGAAGATCGTCGACGCGAAGGTTTTTGTCTGCTCCCCGGGCAGGAACTTCGTCACCCTGAAGCTGACGACGGAGTCAGGTCTCACCGGCCTCGGCGACGCGACTCTGAACGGGCGTGAGCTCGCCGTCGCCGGCTATCTCCGCGACCACGTCTGCCCACTTCTGATTGGCCGAGACGCCAGCCGGATCGAGGACATCTGGCATTACCTTTACAAGGGCGCCTACTGGCGCCGGGGGCCGGTGACGATGAACGCGATCGGGGCGGTCGACCTCGCGCTCTGGGACATCAAAGGCAAGGCGGCCGGAATGCCCGTGTACCAGCTCCTCGGCGGCAAGGCGCGCAACGGAGTGCTCGTCTACGGGCACGCCAACGGCGAGGACATCCCCTCCACTCTGCGCGCGGTCGAGCGCTTCCTCGAACAGGGCTACCTAGCGGTGCGCGCCCAGGCGCTCGTGCCCGGCCTGGAGAAGATGTACGGCATCACCAAGGAGCAGTTCCGCTACGAGCCGGCCGAGAGCGAGCTGCCGCTCGAGACGGTCTGGGCGACGGCTCCCTACCTCGAATTCGTACCCAAGCTCCTGCACGCCGTGCGCGAGGAGCTCGGCTTCGACTTCCAGCTGCTGCACGACGTCCACCACCGCCTGACGCCGATCGAAGCGGCCGAGCTCGGCAAACGGATCGAGGACTGCTCGCTCTTCTGGCTCGAGGATCCGGCGCCGGCCGAACTGCAGGAGTCGTTCCGCATCATCCGCCGGCACACGACCACCCCGATCGCGGTCGGCGAGGTGTTCAACACGATCTGGGACTGCCAGCAGCTGATCACAGAGCAGCTGATCGACTACATCCGCATGGACGCGGCCCACTCGGGCGGGCTCACGCACCTGCGCAAGATCGCCGCGCTGGCCGAGCTCTACAACGTGCGCACGGGCTGCCACGGCGCCACCGACCTCTCCCCCGTCTGCCTGGCCGCCGCGCTGCACTTCGACATCTCGGTGCCAAACTTCGGCATCCAGGAGTACATGCACCACTCAGAGGAGACCGTCGCCGTCTTCCCCCACGCCTTCTACTTCGAGAACGGCTACCTACACCCGGGCGAGGAGCCGGGGCTGGGCGTTCAGCTGGACGAGAGCCTGCTCGAGCGCTTCCCATACAAGCGCGCCTACCTTCCCGTAGCCCGCCTGCGCGACGGCTCGATGACGAGCTGGTGAGGCTGGAACGATGACGGCGCCCGATTCCGAGAGCTTCCTCGAGCGGCTCTTCGGCCTCGGCGGGCGAGTCGCCGTCGTGACGGGCGGCAGCGGCGCGCTCGGCAGCTCGATCGCGCGCGGACTGGCGCAGGCCGGAGCCACCGTCGCCGTGCTCGCGCGCAGGCGCGGCCCGATCGACGCCGTGGTCGAGACGATCGCGCGCGAGGGCGACGAGGCAATCGGGATCGAGGCCGACGTGACCAGCCGCTCGCAGCTCGAAAGCGCCTGCGAGGCGGTGCTCGAGCGCTGGGGGCACGTGGACGTGCTCGTCAACGGCGCCGGCGGCAACCTGCCCGAGGCGATCGTCAACGAGGCGAGATCCTTCTTCGATCTCCCTGCCGAGGCCTTCGAGCGGGCGCTGCGGCTCAACCTGCTCGGAACAGTGCTGCCGAGCCAAGTCTTCGCTCGGGCGATGAGCGAGGGCGAGGCACAGGGGCGCTCGATCGTCAACATCTCCTCGCTGACGGCGCGGCGGCCGGCGAGCGGCGTCGTCGCCTATGCGGCCGCCAAGGCAGGCGTCGACAACTTCACCCGCTGGCTGGCGGTGGAGATGGCGCGCCGCTACGGCGAGCGCATCCGGGTGAACGCGATCGCGCCCGGTTTCTTCCTCGCCGAGCAGAACAGGGCGCTCCTGTTCAACGCCAAGGGAGAGCTGACCGATCGCGGCAAGAGGGTGGTGCAGGCGACTCCCGCCGGGCGCTTCGGAGCGCCCGACGAGCTCGTCTCGACCGTGCTCTGGCTGGCCGGCCCAGGCGCCTCCTTCGTGAACGGCACCGTGGTGACGGTGGACGGAGGAATGGACGCGTTCGGTGGCGTCTAGCCGGCCTCCTTTCTCCGACCGTCTCCTGGGTACGAGCGAGGCGCAACGCTCGCTCGCTCGCAGGCTTTACGAGTCGGTGGCGGGCCTCCCGATCGTCAGTCCGCACGGTCACGTCCCCGTCGAGCTGCTCGCGAATCCCGGGGCGCGCCTCGATCCGCCCGGTCGCCTCTTCGTCACGGGCGATCACTACGTGCTGCGCATGCTCTACTCGCAGGGAATACGGCTCGAGGAGCTAGGTCTGGAGCCGCTCGAGGGGGAGCCCGCGGAACAGGACGATCGCAAGATCTGGCAGCGCTTAGCCGATAACTTCCAACTCTTCGCCGGGACGCCGAGCGGGCTCTGGATGGCGGGGACACTGGCGCAGGTGTTCGGAGTCGAGGAGCGCCTCTCGAGCGCGAACGCTCAGGCGGTCTATGACCTCGTCGCGGAGAAACTCCGGTCTTCGGACTTCGCGCCGAGGGCACTGCTCGACCGCTTCGGTATTGAGCTGCTGGCGACGACCGACGCAGCCCAGTCCGACCTCGAACTTCACCGGCGGCTGCGCGAAGAGGGCTGGGGCGAACGGGTACGGCCGACCTTCCGTCCGGATGCCGTGACGGCGCTCGGCGCCGCGGGCTGGCGCGAGTCGCTCGAGGCGCTGGAAGCCGTCTGCAAGCAGGATATCGGGAGCTGCGCGGAGTTCGTAAGCGCGCTCGAGGGGCGCCGCGAGCGCTTCAGGGCGCTCGGAGCGATCGCGACCGATCACGCCAGCGAGTCAGTGCAGACCGAAAGGCTCTCGAAACGGGAGGCGGAGTCGATCTTCGAGCGGGCGCTGCGCGCCGAGATCACACCCGGCGAGAGCGAACGCTTCGGCGCGCACATGCTCTGGGAGATGGCCCGCATGAGCCGCGAGGACGGCCTCGTCATGCAGATCCGCGCCGGCAGCATGCGCGACCACGACCCCGAGCTAAAAGAGCGCTTCGGACCAGACATCGGCGCCGACATCCCCGTCGCGCTCGACTGGACACGCGGCCTGCGCCCGCTCCTCGCCGCCTACGGCAACGACTCGCGCCTACGGCTCATCCTCTCCACCCTCGACGAGAGCTCTTGCAGCCGCGAGCTCGCCCCGCTTGCCGGCCACTACCCCGCAGTGCTGCTCGGACCGCCGTGGTGGTTCCACGACAGCCCGAACGGCATCCTCCGCTACCTCGACTCGGTCACCGAGACGGCCGGTTTCCACAATCTGGCCGGCTTCGTCGACGACGCGCGCAACCTGATCGCCATCCCCGCCCGCCATGATGTCTGGCGCCGGGTCACCTGCGCCTGGCTAGCCAGCCGGGTGCTGTTTGGCATCCTCGACGAGGAGGACGCGGCCCGGATCGCCGGCGAGCTCGCCTGCGGACTGGCGCGGCGGGCGTACCGCCTGCCCGAGAGGCCGGGGCGCTCGGGCTATGAACTTCTAACTAAGTGAACGGACCCGACTCGCGGCCGCGAAGTCGTCGGCATCCGTCGTCACCCTCTACGGAAACGAACCCCTACGCGCACCGTACGCGCAGCGTCACGCGGCGTGACTCTTCCGCTCGAGACCGCGGAACCGCCAAAACGAAGGAGACGACTGGCGCGCAACTGGCGCGCACCTCGAGAGCCGGCCAGCCAACTCGTGACCGCGGCGATCGACCTTAAGATCGACGCGATGACAGACGCCACGGACCGGTTGTTCGTTCTGGTCGATGAGGCCGCCGCACAGCTCAGCTGCGAAGAGCGCGAGCCAGTCGCCCTGAGAGGCGACCCTGCGACCGCGGCACGCCGTCGTCCTTAACCCGTAGGCGCTTGGCCTTGTAGAGGCGCCGGTCGGCTTCGTTCAGGAGATCGTCTAGGCTCGTGTCCGGCGCGAGTGAGGCGACTCCGACACTGGCGCTGAAGCCAAGTTCGGCTGCTCGCTCCTCCATCACGAGCTGGAGTCGGCGTGAGACTCGGTCGGCTTCTGAATATGTGGCGTGCGGGAGCAGGAAGGCGAATTCGTCGCCCCCGATCCTAGCGACGAGATCGCAATCGCGAGCGCGCCGCTTGAGCAGTCTGGCAAACGCTCGAAGCACCTCGTCGCCGCGCTCGTGACCATGCGTGTCGTTCACGGCTTTGAAGCCGTCTAGGTCGAACAGCAGCAACGAGAGCGGGTGGCCGTAACGTTCGGCGGCGGCGACTTCGCGCGCGAGTACCTCCCGGAATCCGCGCCGGTTCGCGACCCCGGTCAGTTCGTCGGTGGTAGCCTGCTGCTCGAGCTCGTTGTGGGTGTGAGCGTTGTCGATCGCGATCGCCGCGAGGTCGGCGAAGGTGCAGGCGAGCTCGAACTCGCCCCGGCTGAACGCTCTCTTCTGGCCGCGGCGATAGAGGCTTAACACGCCGATCAGTACCTCTTGGG
>DATCCQ010000198.1:0-4855 GCA_036511185.1 Gaiellaceae bacterium | reverse complement strand
GAGCGCCTCTTCGGGCGGGATGTTGCCGAGGTTCACTTCGGGGCCGTAGTGGGCGATCAGCCAGGACTGAGCCGCCTTGAGCGGCGCCTCGAAGATCAGGTCGTTGACCGGCACCTCGTGCGCGATCTCCTCCACGAGCCCCGAGCGCATCTCGCCAGACGGCCGGAAGATACCGGCGGTCCCGCCCTCTCTTCCTTCCGTGATCACCTTCCAGGAGCCGGCGGCGAGCTCTTCCTTGATCCAGTTCACCCACTCGTAGGGCGCGAACACAACCTCTGCGTCTTTCGAGCCGACTTCGGACAGGACGGTGAAGTCGCGCGCGAAGTCGGTGATCAGCTCGAGCTTGCGCTCGCGCGGCAGATCGATCGTGCCGTCCGAGATCTCGACGTGAGTCAGGCCGATGGCCGATAGCCAGCTCTTGTAGCCGTCGAGCTTGTTCAGAGTGTAGGAGACCTCGAACAGAGTGCCGCCGCAGACGACGGGCGTTTCCAGCGAGCGGTAGAGGGCGATCTTCTTCGCGAGATTGCAGGTGATGTACGAGGAGCCCCAGCCGAGTTTCGCGATATCGATGTAGTCGCCGGCGACCTCGTAGAGACCCTCGATGGCGGCGATAGTCAAGCCCTTGTCGAAGATGTGAGTGATCCCCTGGGCGCGCGGCCTGGAGCTACGGAGTGGGAGAGCGAGAAATCCGTCAGAGGCATTCATAGATGTTCTCCAGTCGTTCGCGGGACAGTTTCCTGAAAGTCGTGATAGGCGGAGTTTCTATGACAACCGGCGTCGGGTGACGAGTGAACCGATCGCTGACCCTAAAACCGCCCTGGTGCCTCGATATCTACTGCTCCTCCCGACGGGCCTCATCGGCGGCGCGGGCGAGCCTCTGCGCCAACTCTTCGACCGTCTGCGGATCCATGAACAACTCCAGATCCCCGTCCATCTCGTGCGAGATCAGAAGCGAAACCTGGCTTTCGCTGGTGGCGCAGGCGTAAACGAGTACCGCGTCGCCCGTGTCGAGACTCTCGAAACGAAGCGCGCCCTCGCTCGACCCGTTTCCGTTCTCGTTTAGCTCGATGTCGTCCACGATCGTCTCCGCTGGGGAAGGATCGCCAGGAAGCATAGCTACTCGACCGCCTCAGCGGTCAAAGTTCCTTATCCCACTAATACGAGCTTCTAATTCTTATTAGTCGCCCGGCCAGTCGCAGAGCCGCGACGTCCCCGAGATCGTCGCGGCTCTGCTGCTAGGGCCCTCTCAGTCGAGGGCGGGGACCAACTCGTTCCTCGCGACGGGTTGGTCGTGGCATTCAAAGCGAACCTTCGGCAACCAGTCCAGCCAGCGCGGCAGGTACCAGTTCCACTCGCCGAGCAGCTTCATCGCCGCCGGCAGCAACACTCCGCGAATGATCGTGGCGTCGATTAGAATCGCCACCGCGAGCCCGAAGCCGGCCTCCTTCAGCTCGATCATTCGTAGCCCAGCGAAGATCGAGAAGACGGCGATCATCACGATCGCGGCCGCGGTCACCGTCCCGGCCGTTGCGACAATCGAGCGGCTGACCGCTTCGTTAGTAGGCACGCCTCGGTCGACGAGCTCCTTGACCCGGCTGAGGATGAAGACGTGGTAGTCCATCGAGAGCCCGAACAGGATCACGAACAGGAACATCGGCAACCAGGAGACGATCGCCCCGCTGGAGTGGAAACCGAGCAGCGACTCGAACCACCCCCACTGGAAGACGGCAACCAGAACCCCGTAGCTGGCAGCGACGGAGAGCAGGTTGAGGATGATCGCCTTCACCGGTATCACGAGCGAGCGGAAGGTGACGAGAAGCAGCAGAAAGGCGAGCCCGAGCACGAAAGCGAACACGTACGGCATTCGCTCCTTGACCTGGGCGTTGAAGTCGACTGTCGACGCGGTATCTCCCGTCACGGCCGCAGTCGCGTTCGGGAGCGCGCCGACCGTCGCCGGTATCACCTGTTTGCGCAGTTGCGCAAGCGCGGCCTTGGACGCATCGTTGTCGCCATTCCCCGCCAGCGGCACGTCGATCACAGCGACGGTGCCGCCGCCGTTGATCCGAACGTCGATCGGCTCGAACATGCGGCCGCTCGCCAGCGCTCGGCTACGCAGAGCGGCAATCGCCCGCTGAGCCTCGGCCGAGCGCAGGTTCGGTGCCTTCACGACCACACTCGCCGGCACCTGGGCGCCGGGGAAGGTGGCGTTGATCTGGTCGTAAGCCTTGACCGTCTGGAACTGCTTGGGCAGATCGGCCACGCTCGGAAGCGCCAAACGCATGCTCAGCGCGGGTATCGCAAGCGTAAACAGGACCGCCACCGAGGCCAGCGCCGAGAGCAGCGGGTGAGCAAGCACCGGGCGAAGGATCGCCGACCAGAGCCTGGAGTCGCCGCTGCGCCTCGCGTAGCGATGAAGAAACGGTATCCGCCCCTTCTCGACCTTGTCGCCCAGCCGCGAGAGCAACGCCGGCAACACCGTCAGCGAGCCGACCACCGCGGCGGCAACCGCGATCATCGTGCCGAGGCCCATCGATCGGAAGGCGACGTTCTTGGCGAGCAGCATCCCGCCCATGGCGATCAGCACCGTGACGCCCGAGACGAGAACGGCCTGGCCGGAAGTAGCGGCGGTGCGAAGTAGAGCCGCCCGCGCTGCCAGCCCCGACGCCCGTTCCTCGCGCTCGCGGCGCAGATAGAAGAGCGAGTAATCGACCCCTACCGCCATACCAATCAGGAGCACGATCGACGCCGTCACGTCCGAGGCAGGAAGCCAGTGGCTCGAGACGGCGTTCAGGCCGAGAGCGGCGAGAACGGCCGAGAAGGCGAGCACGACCGGCAGGCTCGCCGCGACGAGCGCACCGAAGGCGACAAGCATGATCGCCAGCGTTATCGGCAGCGAAAGAAGCTCGGCGCGCCGGAAGTCCTGATTGGTGGCATTGTTCAGTTCACGATCGGCGCTGAGCCAACCGAACTCGGCGATACCAAGCGTGGGGTGAGTTCGCCTGACCGTTTGGACCGCGGCTTCGACAGCTGCGACTTCCTTGTCCCCGGCGTCCTTGACGAACTGGATATCCATCAGCAGCGAGTGCCGGTTCGCCGCCACAGCGCCTCCCGGCTCGCCGAGCCCGATCGGCGTTTTAACACGGGTGACTCCCGGCTGAGCCGAGACCCGCCTCACGAGGTCGCGTACGGTCGCGCGGAAGCTCGTGCTACTTACCGATAGCGTCGAGCTCTGAACGAGCAAGTTCTCCACCGGCGGCTCGGTGAAGTTGGCGTCATTCAGAATCTTCTCGGCCCGCCCCGCCTCGCCCGGCGCCGTCCCATTCAACATCTTCGTGCCCACCGCACTACCGACAACGATCGCCAGAAGCGCAAATGCGAGCCAGCCGAAGGACGCTTTCTTCCAGTTTCGCGCGCTCCAACTACCGGCGCGTCCTGCGAGATTCGTCTTTTCCATCGCTCTCACCCCAAGGTCGTTTACCGTGACCTCAGCGTCGCTCTCCGGGCGCCGCTCGGTAATACGGCAGACCTGGCAAGGGCGGTTCGGCGAGCCGGTGTCTTCCGGGTGCGGATAACCGCACCCGGGGCCCGAGCGACGAGGTGTTAGCGGCGGGAGAGCAGCTCGATCGCGCCCATGGCGGTGGTTGACGCACTCACTTGGCCAATGTCGTGCTTGGAGTCGTTTAGCACCATTGCCAGCACGAAGGTGCGACCATCGCGGCGCTCCAGATACCACGAAAATGAAAGGACACCGGGCTCGCTACCGCCCTTGTAGCCCACGTAGCGCCAGATCTTCGGGTCGACCGCGACGCCTGGGTTTTTCGAAAGTATCGCGCGAATCGGCGTCAGCCCCGGTATACGCGAGAGTCGATCAAGCCCGACCATCGCCCTAGCGAGATCCGCCGGCGAGGCGAACCACTCGATCGTGTCGATAGCGCGGGGCGTGATCCAGGCATCACCGCCCTCGGTCGAGAGGGGGATCGCGTCGATGCGAGGGAGCAGGCGCTGTCGCGTTGCCGAGCCGGCGCGCGCGTAAGCACGCATCAGACCGACGGGAGCGTCGAGCTTCGTAACCGTCATCTCGCGCGTCGTCAGCAGCGGAACGTTTCGCTTCGCCGAATGATTACCGAGCTGCACGAAGGCCTTTTCGACCGCAGCTCGTCCCAGACGCCCGATCAGGTGATCGGCGGCGGTGTTGTCGCTGATGGCGATCATCTGCCCGGCGTAGCGACGAATCGGGAAGCGCTTGCCGGCCGGCTCGTTCTGCATCGTGCCGGAGGGGATGCTCTTCCACGCGCTGCGAATCGGCAGCTCTTCTTGCCAGCTCGCCTTGCCCGCTTCGATTGCGCGCCCAAGCGCTTCGAGCACATAGAGCTTGAAGGCCGAGCCAATCGCGCCGGTGCGATTGGGATCGAGCGCGTGAACAGTCTGCAGGTCTCCATTACGAACCTCGGCGGCGAACATGCTCGGCCGGTCGGCGAGCTTCGCCAGAGCGGCATCTGTCGCTCGCCAGCTCGGCCGCTTTGGCGGCGCAAGCTGCATAAATAGGGCGTTGATGCGATGGGGCGTTCCCGGAGTCACCGCGACAGTGATGAGAAAGCTCGCCCCCGTCGCGCCGTCCAGGCGCGCCGTGAGCCGATTGGGGCTCGAAGGCGAGCTGCTTCCTTCGTAAATGAAGGGTCCTTCAGTAGTAACGGGTTCTAGAGACGAAGCGAACTTCTCGGGCGGAAGTACCTTCAGAAAGCTTGGTGCGAAATGTGCTGCTATCTCCGTGGTCGCCGGTAGCTTGCGCGCGTTCAGATGCGTAAGAAACCAATCGAGCTGTCGGCCGGCCGGTGTGGCAGGAGGCTTGGGCTTA
>DATCCQ010000197.1:0-5845 GCA_036511185.1 Gaiellaceae bacterium | reverse complement strand
ACAGGAGGAGACCGTTCAACGCCTAGCCGCCGCGGCTGAGCTGCGGGATGTCGACACAGGCAAGCACATCGCCCGCATGAGCGAGTACACGGCGATTATCGCGCGCCGGTTCGGGCTATCCGAAGAGCACATTGAGCTGCTTCGAATCGCAAGCCCGATGCACGATGTCGGCAAGATCGGCATTCCGGACAGCATTCTCCTCAAGCCCGGCAAGCTGAGTGCCGAGGAGCGACGGGCGATGGAGGAGCACGCAACGATCGGGCACTCCATCCTCGCCGATTCTCAGACGAAGCTCCTGCGCATGGGCGCCCTGCTCGCGCTCACCCACCACGAGCGTTGGGACGGCAGCGGCTATCCGCACGGCCTACCTGGCGAGGAGATCCCGATCGAGGGCCGAATCGCCGCCATCGCAGACGTGTTCGACGCGCTAACTTCGGATCGCATCTACCGCCCGGCGTACGACGTGCGTCAGGCGCTCGAGATAATGGCGGCTCAGCGCGGCCACGATTTCGATCCGCAGGTCTTCGACGCCTTCCTCGATGTGCTAGACGAGATCCTCGCTGTGCGCGAGCGACTGACGGAGCGCCTCGAGCTTGCAGACCGGCTCAAGGCAGCTGCGTAGCGATCCAGACTCGCAACATTCCGGGGCTCGATCGACGCGTGCCACTAAAAAGGCTTGAATGAGGCATCTTTCCTCTCCGGAATTGGCCCCCAGCGGTATTCGAACCCGCGTGTCATCTAGTCGTCGAGTCGCAAGAAACGAGACGATGATCACAAGCGGCGCTTCCGATCGCGCCGAGAAGGCGCCCGCTTTTACTCGGATCAACGCACCCTGTTCTCCTTAATCCGGTAGTAGCCGCGACGGACGCGCTCAAAGCACGCTTCGTTACCTACGGCGCAGGCCGCGAGTGTTGACTTCACCGAGTTCCAGAGCAACGGTTCACCAGCGAGATACTCAGCCGCCGCGTGGATCTCCCGCACCCGCATCGGCCGCTCAGACCGCTCGAGCACGCGTGTCACGGTCTCGAGCACTGGGCTCACTTTGGCGGGAACAGGCCGAGGTTCACGAGGATTAGCCAAGGCTCTGCGGAGCAACTCGTCGTGGAGCGCGCCGACTCTAGAAAGCTCAACCCCGACTCGAGGGTTCGAACGTGCCCCGTTTAGTTCCAAAAAGGTTTGAACGTGCCCCGCTGTCGATGACCCAAGGTGCGACGTCCAAACCCCCAAAAGCGGCTTCGAGGTTCGTATCCGCCACTGCCCATTTGGGGGAGGCTCTACGTTTGTCTCTACGACTGTGCAGTCGTCAAGGGCGGTCATAGGCACCCCCGGCACCGCAGAAACTGCCTGAGGAGGATCTCGCGGGCTAACCCTGTACAAAGCCGAAACGGAGGCTCCTTCGATATGGATCCGGGGTCCTCGCCAAAGAAAAGCTCAACCCTCCTTGCGGCGACCTGGCCCGAGACCATGTGAACTCACGCCGGAGGGCGAAAAGGTCTGCCGGGGTTGAGTCTCGTTGGGCGCAGGCGCAGAATCCTCCTGGTGGCCAAGACCGTATTCCACGAGGCGGAGGTCGAGTCGCGCTGGGAGGCGGCGCCTGCCGTCGTGCTCGTGATCGCGCTCCAGCTGTTGCTTGCAATCGTCAGCCGCGAACGGGGGTGGAAGCAGTGGGGACTCCCCTGGTGGACGTGGTTGGTGGCAGTCGGGCCAGAGCTGCTTATGCTGCTTCCGCTCGCCTGGCAGCGGCCGCGTCGGCGGCTGGTGCAGCTCGGCCACCGACGCACGGTTGCGGTGGCGCTCCTCGCCGTCGTCAGCGTCGCGAACGCACTTAGTCTGATTGCGCTGATCGGCTCACTGATAAGCGGTCAGGAGAAAAGTGGCGGCGCGCTTCTGCTCAAGGCGTTCGCAATCTGGGCGACGAACGTGATCGTCTTCGGCCTCTGGTTCTGGGAACTCGATCGCGGCGGCCCGGTCCGCAGATGCGAGCCAAGCCCGCCTCCTCCTGACTTCCAGTTCCCGCAGAGCGAGAATCCGCAGCTCGCAGAACGCGACTGGACGCCTCACCTACTCGACTACGTCTATATCGCGTTCACTAACGCAATCGCCTTTAGCCCAACCGACGCGATGCCGCTAACGCGCCGAACGAAGTTTCTGATGTTGATCCAGTCGGGCGTCTCGGCGATCACAGTCCTCCTTGCTGCCGCCCGCGCCGTGAATATCCTCAAGTAGCCAGTTACCCAAGGGCGTCGAGAGCAAAGGCGGCTTGGCCTGAAGACGAGACCGCTACTGGGTCTTTCAGCGCTCACAAGACCGTTGGGCGCTGCGGGGAAGCGAGTCGTGAAAGTGAAGGGTGTCAAGGGTGTCAAAACTAGGGTTTACTCAGGCTGCGGCTCTGTTGTACTCGTGGAGGAGACCGCCAGGACGATCGCAGCGCCGGACATCGCCGCCGGATGATCGCTTGAGACTTGGCGGGTCAGGCGACCGGAGTGCGAGTCGCTCGCTGTTGTAGCGGCATTAAACTGCGCGAATGGAGTTTCTGTGTCATCCGGCTCGCCGGACAGCGTCGGGGCCGTTCCGGGTGCCAGGGGCTTTGAGGAGACGCAGGCTGAGCGGGCCGTCGATGCATTATGGGCGTGTGTGACTGAGTTCATCAGAGAAGCGGCAGCGACGCAGAACCGGTTCGTGCTCCGCGTTGCGGGCGTGGCCGCGATCGGCGGCTTCCTGTTCGGCTACGACACGGGCGTGATCGGCGGCGCGCTTCTCTACGTCAAGCACGATCTGCACGCCGGATCGAACTTCGACCAGCAGGCGATCGTCGCCTCGCTGCTGGTCGGGGCCGTCGCCGGCGCCCTCGTTGCGGGCCGGCTCGCCGACCTGCTCGGCCGCCGGCGGACGATCATCGCCGCCGGCTGGCTCTATGTTGCAGGCGGGATCGGATCGGCGCTTGCGCAGAGCGTCTGGCAGCTGGTCGGCGCACGGCTGGTGCTCGGGCTTGCGGTCGGCGCCGTCTCGTTCGTCGCGCCGATGTACATCTCCGAGATCGCGCCGAGCCGGATCCGCGGCGGCACCGTCACCTTGAACCAGCTGATGCTCGCGAGCGGCATCTTCGCTGCCTATATTGCCGACTGGGGGCTCAAGGGCCTGCCCGGCAACTGGCGCTGGATGGTCGGGCTCGCCTCCGTGCCCGGTCTCGCGCTCGCGATCGGCATGCTCTTCGTCCCTGAGAGCCCTCGCTGGCTCGCCGAACAGGGCCGCGACGACGACGCCAGACGCGTGCTACGCCGCGTCCGCGGAAAGGACGACGTCGACGACGAGCTGCAAGAGATCGAGCAGGCCGCCAAACACAAGGCGGGGCACCGCGCCTTGCTGCAGCCGCAGCTGCGGCCGATGCTCATTGTCGGCGTCGGCCTGGCCGCCTTCCAGCAGCTGGTCGGAATCAACACCGTCATCTACTACGCGCCGACGATCCTCTCCTTCACCGGCATGGGCGCCGGCAGCGCGCTGACCCAGACCGTTTTCATCGGTCTCACCAACGTCGTCTTCACGATCGTCGCGATCCTGCTGCTCGACCGTGTCGGCCGCCGGCCGCTGCTGCTTGTCGGCACCTCGGGACTCGTCGTTGCGCTGGCCGCGCTCGGGCTCTTCTTCCGGTTCGGCTGGCTTCAGCAGCACGCCCCGGCGATGGCTCTCGGGGCGCTGCTGCTCTACATCGCCTCCTTCGCCGTTGGCCTCGGCCCCGTCTTCTGGCTGATGATCTCCGAGATCTACCCTCTGAACGTCCGCGGCCCCGCCGAGAGCGCCGCGGCCGTCGTCAACTGGGTCACCAATTTCGCCGTCTCCTTCACCTTCCTCACCCTCGTTGGCGCGATCAGCCGCTCCGGCGCCTTCTGGCTCTACGCCGCGATCGGCCTGCTCGCGATTGGCTTCGTGCTCGCCCGCGTCCCCGAAACACGCGGCCGCAGCCTCGAGCAGATCCAACGCCGGCCCGGCGCCACACCCACCTCGACGTGAAAGGCCGGGGGAAATCCCGATGTCGACGACGGGGCCGACCATCCAGTGCTTCAGCACTGCAGAGCGGGAATGGTCTCCAGGCTGCGGCCGATTCAAGGGCCCGAGCAAAGCGGCGCCTCGCCTCCGGGGCGGCTAAAGAGCTCGGCGGGCTCGATCTGATCGTCAACAAGCCGCCGGTGGCGCTGGTCGAGGTGCAGGGATACGTCTACCGCGCGCGCCTCGACACGGCCTGGCTGTATCGCCTCAGCGGTCGCCCCGAAGAGGCCGAGCGACTCGAGAAGGAGGCGCAGGCGCTGCGAAAGCGCTTCCAGAACGCCTACTGGCTGCCCGACCGTCGCTATCTCGCGGTCGCCCTACAGAAGGACGGACGACCCGCCGAGGCGATCTCCTCCAATCCCGGCCAGGCGCTCTGGTCAGGAATCGTCGGCGCCGGGCACGCTCGGTCGGTCGCGCGCATGCTCGTTTCGAAACGGATGTTCAGCGGCTGGGGCGTGCGCACGATGGCCGAGGGAGAGCCGGCCTACAACCCGCTCGACTACCAGGTAGGAGCCATCTGGCCGCACGACAACGCCTTCATTGCCGCCGGGCTCAAGCGCTACGGCTTCGACAAGGAGGCGCTGAGCGTGTTCACGGCCGTCTACGAGGCGGCGACTCGCTTCCCGAACTACCGCCTGCCCGAGGTCTTCGCCGGCTTTGCGCGTGGCGATTCGCCCGAGCCGGTGCGCTATCCGGTCGCCTGCTCGCCGCAAGCCTGGGCCGCCGGGGCGATCCCCTACATGCTGCGAACAGCACTCGGGCTGGAACCGGACGCGACCCAGCACACCCTCCGCATTGTTCGTCCGGAACTGCCGGACTGGCTCGGCGAGGTCACCGTGCGCGGCCTGCAGGTGGGCCAGGGGAGCGTCGACCTGCTCTTCCGCCGCCACTACGACGAGACCTCGGTGATCGTGCTTGAGCAGCACGAGTCTCTGCACGTGGTCGTGGAGCGGTGAGGGGCGCGAGGAACGCTCTAGCGCCTCGGGCCAGCTCGGTCTCGCCGGAGAAGCGGATCTCAAGCTTGCCCGGGCTGACACGGGCGTGGAAGCCGGTCAGCTGCTCCGCCTGCTTCGGGCAGCACCCCGTGGACCAACGAACGGGGTCAGGTCGGGCGAGGCAAGCCCGAGCCGCCCTTCGGAGCATGCCGAGGGGTGGCTCGTGCCCCGCTTCGTCAGCTGCGGTCGGTCGTCTGGGTCGGTGCGGCCTCGTCGACGGGCCTGTCCTCGGAGGCGACCGGCTCACGCCGTCTCCGTCCGAGACCGAACCGAGAAGTCCTCGGCTGCGTGCCGGGTCCCGCATCGGTCCCCTCCGCCGCGAGCGGCTCGTCCGAGGCGCGCTGATCTGAAGGCGTGACGACGTCCTGGCGCCGGTCGACGGCGGCCGCGCGCTGGCGTGGACCAGTCGTGTCAAACGAGTAGCCGAACACGAGACCTACCCCGAAGGCGAGCACGCTGACGTAGTTCGCCAGGTCGTTCACCAAGCCGCGGATGTGGATGTCGCTTGACCACGACAGCACGTGGTGACTAGCCCAGTTCCCGCCGGGCTGGTGCGCAATGACGACCCAGCCCGCTGCAATCAGCACCGGGATGAACGCCACGAGGAAGACGGTCGCAGAAAGGCGCGGCATGCCCCATTTCGTCCATCCACCTAGTAGTTGGGACAAGGCCATCACGAGGCCCGCACCCGCGATCAGCCCGCAGACGGCCCAGTACCCGCCGGTGGCTTGACCGTTGATCGTCGTCGCGATCCAAATCAGAAACCCGGCGACGCCGGCAGCGATCAGCGTCATCGAAGCGCGGGT
>DATCCQ010000196.1:0-4772 GCA_036511185.1 Gaiellaceae bacterium | reverse complement strand
AGGCCAGGACGGCACCGATTGCGCTGTCCCGCTCGCGCCCGCGCAGCGAGAGCAGACCGAGCACGACGCCCACCAGTAGCGATCCGCTCATCATTCCGATCACTGGATCGACGCCGGCGACAAGCGCCGCCGCGGCACCGGTGAAGCCGAGCTCGGAGATGGCGTGAACGGCGAAGCTCGCGCCGCGCGCGACGACGAAGATCCCGATCGCGCCGCAGACCACTGCGACCACTGCCCCGGCCAAGAAAGCCGTATGAACGAAATGCTGGGCTAGAAGCTGCGTGAGCATCAGACGCTCATATCTCCGTGCGCGTGAACGTGGTGAGAGCCGTGATCCTCCGGGGTGCCGACCACGACAATGCGGCCGCGAACGCGTAAAACGTCGACCTCCGTCTCGTAGAGCGACGAGAGCACTTCCGAGGTCAGCACCTCGTCGGCTGTGCCGATCGCCCAGCGCCCAGGGGCGAGATAGAGCACCCGATCGACCACCGGCAGTATCGGATTGATGTCGTGGGTCACGAAAAGAATCGGCGTGCCGAAGCGCCGGCGCCGGGAATCGAGAAGCTCGGTGATGATCCGCTGATAGGAGAGATCGAGCGAGAGCAGGGGCTCGTCGGCCAGCAACACGGCGGGATCCGAGACGAGTGCCTGCGCCACCCTGAGGCGCTGCTGCTCACCGCCCGAGAGGCGCCCCATGGCGGCATCGGCGAAGCTCGAGGCGCCAACCTCGGCGAGGACGCCATCGATTCGCTCCCGCTGCTTCCGTGAGAGCACGCTCACGCCCCAGCGGTGCCCGTCGACACCGAGGCGGACGAAGTCGCGGGCGCGAAGCGAGGTATCGCGATCGAAGATGCGCTGCTGAGGGATGTACCCGAGAGCGGCGCAGCACCGCGGTGGGCGTCCCCGCACCGCGACCCGGCCCGACGTGGGCGCCAGGATCCCGAGCAGGATTCGAAGCAGCGACGTCTTGCCCGTGCCGTTCGGGCCCAGGACGGCGAGAAACTCGCCGGCGCCGAGCTCGAAGTTCATGTTCTGCCAGAGTGTGCGCTCGCCGAAGCGCAGGGTCAGATCCTTAACGGAGACGATCTCAGAGGTCATCGCGACAGCGCCTTTTTCAGGGCTTGAGTCTCGCTCAGAAGCCATACCTGGATGGTCAGCTTGGGCGGCATCGTCTCGCTCATGCCGACCACTGGAATCCCAGCCCGCATGGCGGCGGCGCGAATGCTCGCGGTGATCGGAGAGATCGCCTGGCTGTTGTAGAGCAGCGCCTTGATCTGCTTACCGGTCATAAGCGCGTTCATTTGAGCGACGTTCTGCGGGCTCGGCTCAGTGCCGTTCTCGATCGCCCGGGAGAACGAAACGGGCGCAAGATTGTGCAATCCCGCGGCGGCGATAAGGTAGCCGGGAACGGGTTCGGTGTAGGCGACAGGCTCTCCCACAAAGTGTGACCTGATCTGCGCGAGCTCGCGCTCGAGAGGACGCAGGCTCGCATCGAAGTGGGCGAGTCTGGCCCGGTAATCGGCGGCATGTGTGCGATCAGCGCGCTCCAACCCCGATGCGATCGCCGCCGCTATGCGGCCGAGCTTGGGTACGTCGTACCAGATGTGAGGGTTGGTGGCGGAGCCGCTCAGGCCGAGCGCGCTGGAGATCGTGACCACGATGCGGTGAGCATTCGGCGCCGCCGTCTCGAGCTTCTGCATAAAGACGTCGTAGCCGAGGCCGTTCTGGATGACTAGATCGGCGGTCGCGACCGCGAGACCGTTACTCGTTCCAGGCTCGAAGAGATGTGGGTCGGCATTGGGGTTGGAGAGTACGGATGTCACCGAGACGCTCGAGCCACCGATCTGCCTGACGATGTCGCCGTAGAAATTCTCCGCGGCAACGACGCTCAGCTTCCCCGTCGCCGTGCTTTGCCGACCTCCCGTTGCGAAGACGAATGCAACTAGCGTGGCCAGCGCGAGTGATATCATGGAAATGAGAACGATTCTCAATCTCACAGTCCGCTATTGTACGCTCGTTGTGAAAACAACGCAAGAAACCGAATCTGACCTCGCCGAACTGCTGGTTCGCCACGGCGTTCACGTGACACCGCAACGGTTGAACGTGCTCCGCGAGCTGAAGGCCGAGTCCAATGACGCGACGGCCCAAACGCTCTGGAGACGCCTCCGCGTAAAGGAGGGCTCGAAAATCGGCCTCGCCACTGTTTACAGGACACTTTCCTTGCTGAACGAGAAGGGTGTCGTAGACACACTCGCCCACAGCGGCGGCGAGCTCTGCTACCGGCTCTGCGGTGAGGCGCATCACCATCATCTCGTCTGCTCTCGCTGCCACCGAGTGGTGGAGATCGACGAGCACGGCCTGTCCGACTGGCTCGACCGGGTATTCGCGAAGCACGACTTCGCCGCAATGGCTCACACGGTTGAGCTGACCGGACTATGCGCGGCTTGTCGCAGATAACGAAGCCGGTTGTTAGCGCTTGAGCTGCGCTCGTTCGCTTGGCCGAGCGGGCGGCCGAGGTTTGGGCAACAATGGATTAAGTGCTGCGACGCCGTTTCATCTGGATCCTGCCGATTGGTGTTCTGCTCGTCGCTGCGACGGCCGGCGCTATGTCGAAGGCATCCGAGGCGGGAGCCTCGGCGCGCGCCTTCGCGGTCAAGATCTCCGTGCCGGGGCAGGGCGTCTTCGGCACGACCGAAGCGTCCTCGCCTCCGGATGCCACGGTCCCGAGCGCGAGCTACGCCTACCCGGACGACGGCTCGATTATTCGTGTCGGTTCGACGACGGCAAGCGCTTACTCAACCTCCACCGGCGGCGCGGCAACCGGCCTGGCGACAGCCGAGCTCAACGACATTCAGCTCTTCAACGGCGAGATCTCGATCACGCGCCTCGTCGCCTCGGCGATAACCGGCGCCACGCCCGAGGAGGCAAGCGGCACCACCGCTCAAACGCTCGTCAGCGACGCCACCTACCTGGGCCAACCGATCTCGATCAGCGCCAGCGGCCGCGTTCAACTGGGTGACTGGGGCTATATCCAGGCTCTGGTAGAGACGATCAGCGGCGGAGATCCGGGCACCAAGGGGCGGCACCAGACGATGCGCGCTCTCGATTTGCATGTCGTCGTCGACCACGCCGGGCTTCCGGCCGGCAGCGAGATCGTCATCGGTTGGGCGGAGGCCTTCGCGCAATCCGAGGTTCAGACGACGACCATAACGATTCAGAAGAGCGGTTCTCAACCGACTAACTCCGAGACGACCAGCGAAACGACAACTACTACCTCACGCAAGCACGGCGACTCGAACAACCGCAAAGTGCAACAGATCCCCTCCGATCTACAGCCGAAGATCACCAGCAAAGGGCACGTTTTCCCGATCTATGGGCAAGCCTGGTACTCGGACTCCTTCGCAACACCCAGAGCCGATACCGGCTGGCACCACGGAATCGACATTTTCGCCCCGATGGGCACGCCGCTACTCGCGGTCGCGGATGGAACGGTGTTCTCGGTCGGCTGGAACGACCTGGGCGGGAATCGCCTCTGGCTGCGCGACAAGGACGGCAATGAGTTCTACTACGCCCACCTCTCGGCCTTTTCGCCTCTGGCGCTGGACGGGCTGCGCGTGAAAGCCGGTGCGGTGCTCGGCTTCGTCGGCAACTCCGGCGATGCCATCACCACGCCGCCGCACCTTCACTTCGAGGCTCACCCCGCGGCGTTACTTACCTTCGGATACGACAAGAGTGCTGTCGATCCGTATCAATGGCTTATCGGGCTCGAGCACCTGCAGGATGTCGCCTTCCCCGAGGGAACGGCTGCCTGGGCCAAGCAGATCGCGGCCAGCGTGAGCACGCAGCAGCCCGGCGCCGTGCTGCTGCACTCGACCGACATCTCGGCGCTGCCGCGGCTCAACGATCGCTCGCTGGCGAGCCTGCTCGAGTCTCCGAAGTCGGCAAAACCGCGCGACTAGAAGCAGCCTCTAGCGAGGCTCTAGGCGGCTGCGTCGTCGCCCGAGTCGGAGTCCTCTTCCGGCTTGAAGTCGAGCTCCTCGAAGGGCACCAGCAAGTTCTCTTTTAGCCAGGCCCTGGCCTGTGGCCCGGTCACCGGGTTGAAGAGGATTCCGAGCGCGATTCCGCTCATCAGCAGCGCGGTGTTCCGGCCGCGATGCGGCTCGTCTTCCTGGCCCTGCACGCGCGAGGCCGCATGGCGCAGCTCTTCGACCGCCGTGCGCATGTTCTCCTGAACTTCACGGTCGGTAACGGCGTACGTCGCAGCCTTCTTGACCTGTCCCTTGGAGGCGAGCTCGCCGTACACCTCTTTGGCGGCCTGGAACGCCTGACGCATGTTGTTGCGGAATTCCTCGTCCTTGATCGCGCGCTCGACGTAGGGGCGCACGTTGGTGGCAGCGTCCGAAAGTTTGTCGGTCTTCTTGTTCATCGCTTTCCCCCCGCATCGCTCGCACATGGTCATATCCAAATCCTTCGTCTCTTAGCACCGTACAGGATCGGCGCCGCTAGATCGTCTCTTAAAGTCTCACTCATTTTCCGCCTCTCTTACGGCTCGCGCCGAGAGACTTGGCCGAGGCCGCCTCACGTTCGATTCTGGTGATCGTGCCCGAGCCCGCGGTGCTCTTGGGCTCGAGCGCGGTATTGAGCACCTCGCCCACGTTGTCGACCAGAATGAGCTTCAGCGCCTGCCTGGTCTCGGCGGGCAGGTCTTCCAGATCGGGCTCGTTCTCACGCGGCACGATCACGCGCTTGATCTCGGCCCGCTGCGCCGCCAG
>DATCCQ010000195.1:0-3155 GCA_036511185.1 Gaiellaceae bacterium | reverse complement strand
CGTCGTACTGCCTGCCTCTGCGCCCGTTGCGACGACGATCAACTCGCCTACCTCGGCTTGTATGAGCGCTCTCGCGACTGGCTCGAGCCCGTCGTCGCTGATGAGCATGTCGGCCTCGGAGAGCTGCGCGATGGTCGAAAGCCCGATCGTGTCCCACTTAGTGTGGTCGGCGAGAACGATCAGCGAGCGCGCGGCATCGACGAGCGCGCGATCAACCCCGGCCTCCATGAAGTTTGGAGTCGTGAATCCGTTGTTTACGCTCATGCCGTGGACGCCTAGAAAGAGCTGGTCGATGTTCTGCGAGCGAATCGCCGCAACGGCGAAAGGCCCGACAAGCGCGTCCGAGGGAGTGCGCACGCCGCCGGTGACGATCACGGTCTGATGGAGTGCCGCGTCGCGCCGGTAGAAGACGTCAGCGACCGGGATCGAGTTGGTTACGACGGTTAGATCGGGGACTGTAACCAGGTGCTGCGCCAGATGCCAGGTTGTCGTCCCGGCTGAGATCGCGATCGCCGAGCCCGGTGATACGAAACCGGCGGCGCGGCGCGCGATCGCGTCTTTCTCTAACTCGTTCTGAGTCGATTTCGCTTGGAATCCGGGCTCGTGAGTCGCCAGCGATCGTATCGCGGTCGCCCCTCCGTGCACCTTCTCGACAAGGCCGCTCATAGCGAGCGCTTCGAGGTCGCGGCGTACGGTCATGTCGGAAACACCGAGTTCGCGCGCCAGCTCCCGAACTCGCACTCCGCCCCGGGCCTGCACACGCTTGAGAATGGCCGCCTGGCGCTGCGCGGCGAGCGGAAGTGCGCCCTCGTTGCCTTCTGCGCTGGGCGTAAGTCCTTGATCAAGCGGCGTGTTTGAAGACGGACTGTTCACACGACGGCGAGAGTATGTAACAGAATCGCCCGTAAGTCAACAAAGACGATCATCTATACGCAAACGATACCGGTTTAGTACCGGTTAATACCCGCTTGGCAGAGCGCTTCGCATGGAGAAGACTCCCCTGGTTGTTCGTTTCTGTGAATCTATGGGAGGGCCGGATGTCCGACGAGACAACGAAGCACCGAGAAGTGCGTTCTTCGCGTGTAAAGCGCGGAGCCGTCGTTCTCGGCCTACTTGTACTGTGACAGTACCGAGGTCGCACTCGATCTCGATCGCCTGCACTTCTTCAATCCGGATACAGCCGCTGCCTTGCTGGCCGAGCCCGCTCCTGAGCCAAAGAAAAAGTAGCCGAACTCGACTTTCAGCTGGCGGCGGTTTTACGGCCGCCGCTCAGAGTGCTCAGCGCGCGATCTTCTCGAGCGGCGCGTACTCGAGCATCAGCCGGCGCTCACCGCTTTCGCCCGCGAAGCGCACGGTGACGACACCGCCCGGCTCGATGCGGGTGACCACTCCCTCGCCGAGGGTGGAGTGAAGCACCGAGTCGCCCGTCGTCAGCTCGGGCAGATCGGTGCGCGCGGTGGCGCTTCCGGCCGGCGGCTTATAACCCGACCAGGAAGCGCCGCGCAGCCGCTCGCGCTTGATCCAGCGCTCGGGCAGCTCGTCAAGGAAGCGCGAGGGCAGGTTGTAGTCATGGCGGCCGTAGAGCGAACGCGAGGAGGCGTGAGTTAGCGTGAGCCGCTCCATGGCCCTGGTCATGCCTACGTAACAGAGGCGCCGTTCCTCCTCGATCCCCTGCTCCTCGATCGAGCGGGAGTGCGGGAAGATTCCCTCCTCCATACCGATAATGAAGACCACCCGGTACTCCAGCCCCTTGGCGTTGTGCAGCGTCATCAGGGTGACGTCGCTGCGCTCCTCGGCGAGCGCATCGGAGTCCGAGAAAAGCGAGATCTCCTGCAGGAACTCGGCCAGGGCCGGCTTGTCGTCGCGGGCCGCGAACTCCCGCGCCACACCAACCAGCTCCTCCAGGTTCTCGATTCTGCCGGCTGCCTCGACCGTGCGCTCGGCTCGCAGCGACTCCAGATAACCGCTTCGCTCCAGCACCGCTTCGAGTAGCTCGGGCAGCTCCAACTCCTGCGCCGCCGACTGGAGCGACTGGATGAGCGTATGGAAGCCTGTGACGGCGCGCAACGAGGCGCCCGAGACTCCGGCCTCCTCCGCTCGCCCCAGCGCCTGCCAGAGCGATATCCCCTGCGCATCGGCGAAAGTCCCGAGCCTGGCCAGCGTCGTTGAACCAAAGCCGCGCCGCGGTCGGTTGGCGATCCGAAGCAGCGAGACGGCATCGAGCGGGTTGTCGATCACCTGCAGATAGGCGACCAGATCCTTGATCTCGGCGCGCTCGTAGAAGCGTGGACCGCCGATCACCCGGTAGCCGATCTCCTGGCGCACGAGCACGTCCTCGAGCACCCGCGACTGGGCGTTGGTGCGGTAGAAGATCGCAATCTCAGAGCCGGAGAAGCCCTCGTCGACCAGCGCGGCGATCGAGGCCGCCACGTAGCGCGCCTCGGCGTGCTCATCCTCGACCTCCACCACCTGCACCGGCTCGCCGTCGCCAAGCTCCGACCAGAGCTTCTTTTCCTTACGCTCGCGGTTCTGGACGATGACGCCGTTTGCCGCCTCTAGGATGGACATGGTCGAGCGGTAGTTCTGCTCCAGGGCTATCTGGCGCGCCTCGCCGAAGTCGCGCTCGAACTCGAGGATGTTGCGGATGTCGGCGCCGCGGAAGGCGTAGATCGACTGGTCGGGGTCACCTACCGCGAACACGTTCTTGTGCTTGGCGGCCAGCAGCTGAAGCAGCCTGTACTGGGCGTGGTTGGTGTCCTGGTACTCGTCCACCAGGATGTAGCGGAAGGCCTTCTGCCAGCGCTCCAGCGCCTCGGGGAAACGATCCAGCACCTGCACGGTCAGGTAGAGCAGGTCGTCGAAGTCGAGTGCGTTCGCCGCGAAGAGCTTGCGCTGGTAGAGCTCGTATACCTCGGCGACGGTGCGGTCGTAGAAGGAGGAGACGCGGGCCATGTACTCCTCCGGGCCGACCAGGCTGTTCTTGGCGTTCGAGATCTGGGAGTGGATACCGCGCGGCGGGAAGCGCTTGGGGTCGCGCTCAAGCTCCTTCAAACAGATCGTGACCAACCTAACCTGGTCGGGCTGGTCGTAGATGGTGAAGCTGGAGCGGTAGCCGAGACGCTGGATCTCCGAGCGCAGGATGCGTCCGCAGGCGG
>DATCCQ010000194.1:0-2639 GCA_036511185.1 Gaiellaceae bacterium | reverse complement strand
CTACAATCGCGCCGGAGTCGCCGAGTACTGGATCGTGGACTGGGAGGAGCGAAACGTTCGCGTGATCCGGCGAGGAGAACCGGATATCGTCACGGACGAGCGCATTGAGTGGCGGCCCGCCGGTACCGCCGAGTCCATGGTGATCGACCTTCCCGTCCTGTTTGCCGAGGCACTGGACGGCTGTCCTAAACCACCATCCCTTCCCGCTCCAGCCGCCCCAGCAGCGCCGAGTCCACCCGCGCGATCATCGAAACTTCACCGGTCTCTTCGTCGTTCGTGCTCGACACCACCTCGCCATCGCGGTGAATCTCCGCAATCAGTTTCCCGCTCGCCGCCGGCAGCCTCAGCTTCACCAGCGGCCGCCGGTTCCGTACCGCCTGTAGCAGCGCCGCCTTGAGCGGCTCCATCGAAAAACCGCCCTTCCCGATCGCGCTGACGAACAGCGAGTTCGGCAGCAGGTTCTCCATCCGTTCCTTGAGCGCCGCCACGTCTTCCGCGCTCAGCGCATCCACCTTGTTGAACAGGTGCACCACCGGCGTCTCGTGCAGCTTGAGGTCCGCGAGCACCTCGTCCACCACGAGCCGCTGCTCCTCCCACGTGGGATGGCTCGCGTCGATCACGTGCAGCAGCAGGTCCGCCTCACCCACTTCCTCGAGCGTCGCCCGGAAGCTCGCCACGAGATGGTGCGGCAGCTTGCGAATGAACCCGACGGTATCCGTGAGCAGAACCTTCTGCCCCTCGCCGACGTTCACGTCGCGCGTCAACGGATCGAGCGTGGCGAACAGGCGATCCTCAACGAAGATGTCGCTCACGCCGCTCATCGCCCGCAGGATGGAGCTCTTCCCCGCGTTCGTGTAGCCCACGAGCGACACGCGAAAGACGTTCTTGCGCGACGCGCGCTGCACCTCGCGCGAACGCTGCACGTCGAGCAGGCGGTCCTTCAGCAGTTTGATGCGCAGCCCGACGAGCCGCCGGTCGGTCTCGAGCTGGGTTTCACCGGGCCCCCTCACGCCGATGCCGCCGCGGAACTTCTCGAGGTGGGTCCACATGTTGGTCAGGCGCGGCAGCGAGTACTCCAGCTGCGCCAGCTCCACCTGCATCTTCGCCTCGGCGCTCCGCGCACGCACGGCGAAGATGTCGAGGATCAGCTCGGCACGATCGATGACGCGCTTGCCGAGCTCGAGCTCGAGGTTCTTCCCCTGCGCGGGGCTCAGCTCGTCGTCGAATATCAGGACCGTGGCGTTCTTCTCCGTGGCGAGCAGCTTGAGCTCGTCGAGCTTGCCCTTTCCCACGTAGGTGGACGGGTTGGGGCGGTCGATGTTCTGCGTGAGCTCGCCCACGACCACGGCGCCGGCGGTGTCGGCCAGTCGCTCGAGCTCGCGCAGGTGCTCGTTCACGAGGTGGCGGGCGTTGCTCCGCTTGAGGGGCGCGCCGACGAGGATGGCGCGCTCCTGCTGGGCTGCCAGGGTGATGATTTCTTTTGAGATGGGAGTTGGGAGAGTTTGAGAGGATTTGTAGCCCCATGCAATCTAGTGCTCTGGCTCTTTACAGCGTTACCACGGACACTTCCGGACAAACTGCCGGAGGCTCACGGAGCAATGACTGGGGGAACTGCGCGTGAAAACGACGGGCTCGTACACGGGGATATCACGCGCGAGATCATTGGGGCGTTCTACGAGACATACCGGGAGCTCGGGCATGGATTTCTCGAGGCGGTGTACCAGCGTGCCCTGCCGATGGCGCTTGCCGCGAGAGGCGTGCGCTCTGAGCGCGAGGTGCCGCTGGTCGTTCGGTTCCGGGGCAGCGTCGTCGGGGAGTACAGGGCCGACTTGATCGTCGAGAGTCGAGTACTCGTCGAGACGAAAGTCGGTGAGAAGATCATACAAGCTCACGAGATGCAGCTCTTGAACTACCTCAGCGCCACCCGCCTTCGCGTCGGCCTCATCCTGAACTTCGGCCCCCGCCCCACCTTCCGCCGCTTGCTGTTGTAGTTCCCCCAATTATTTGCACGATCCGGATGTGGTCCGGCCATTGGTCCGGCAGTTTCAGTGGTAACGCTTTAAAGCCGCCCGCACGGTCCAACCCTAGCCGCGCTTGAGCAAACCGGAGGTATGATGTATTGTCATACCATGTCGAAAGCCAAGATCGCCATCACGGTCGAGAGCGAAGTGCTAAAGGGCCTCGACGCGCTCGTGCGCGCGGGACGTTACGCCAATCGCAGCCGCGCGTTCGAGGCTGCCGCGGCGGCCGAGTTGGACCGGGCGCACCACACGCGACTCGCGAAGGCCTGCCTCGCGCTCGATCCGGCCGAGGAACGCGCGATGGCCGAGGAAGGGCTCTCGGCGGACGCCGCGAGCTGGCCGGCCTACTGAGTGGCGCGCATTCGTCGTGGTGAGATTCGCTGGGCCGACCTCGCGCCCACGCGCGGGCACGAGCAGGCGGGACGGCGTCCGGTGTTGGTGCTGAGCCAGGACGTGTTCAACGATCGCTCGGGCACCGTGATCGCCATGGCGCTGACGAGCCAGCCGCAACGCGCGGGCTTCCCCCTCACACACGAGCTCGCCGGCCGTTCGCTCCCCAAGCGGTCGTGGGTGAAGATCGGCCAGCTCCGCACGCTCGCGTCGGATCGGTTGGGGAAG
>DATCCQ010000193.1:0-2665 GCA_036511185.1 Gaiellaceae bacterium | reverse complement strand
GTGAGGTCGTTTCCGTCGAGCGCTGTTGCGATCGCCTCTTGAATTGTCATCGTCTTCCCTCCAGGAAGTTCTTGGCCAGCTCGGGGCCGGCGGGTGTGAGGACCGATTCGGGATGAAACTGAACGCCGTCGATCGGTAGCTGCCTGTGTCGCACAGCCATCACCTCGCCGTCGCCCGAGGCCGATATCTCGAGGCAATCGGGTACCTCGTGGGCGGTGAGCGAGTGGTAGCGACCGGCCTCGAAATCCTGCGGCAAGCCAGTGAAAATCCCGCGCTCGTCGTGATGAACGGCACTCGACTTGCCGTGGACGAGCTTCTTGGCCGCGCCGACCGTGCCGCCGAAAGCCTCCACGATCGCCTGGTGACCGAGGCAGACGCCGAGCGTCGGCACGCGCCGGCCCAGGCGCTTGACGAGCTCGATCGAGACGCCGGCATCTCTCGGCACGCCGGGACCGGGGGAGATGACGAGAAAAGAGGGCGCGAGCTCCTCGGCCTCTTCGGGGGTGATCGCGTCGTTGCGTCGTACGGTCACCTCGGCTCCTAGCTCACCGAAAAGATGAGCCAGGTTGTAAGTAAAGGAGTCGTAGTTATCGATCAGCAGAATCACTTCTCGCCCTCCTGGTCAGGGAGCGCTCCCGCCGGGCCGAGCCCGGCTCCGCGCTCCCTTGTCGTCGCTGGCTTCAGGATCCCGTACTGGCGGTCCGAGTCCGTACTGCCAGTACTGCCCTGCGGCCCGCCGGCACGGCCTCCTTCGCCAGCGACGCCCCAGAAGACCGAGAAGCGATCCTGCGGCGCCCGCATGAACACTGAACCGTTCATTGTTCGGCCTCCGCCAAGTCGATTGCGGCTTCCAGGGCCGCCAGCTTGTTCAGGCACTCCTCGTGCTCGGCGGTGGGGTCTGAGTCGGCCACCAGCCCGGCGCCGGCTTGCAGATGGGCGACGCCGTCTTTGAGCACTAGCGAGCGGATGTTGATGCAGGTGTCGAAGGAGGAAGTCGCCGGATCGAAATAACCGAACGCGCCGGCATAAATACCGCGCCGGTATTGCTCCAGCTCGGAGATGATTTGCATCGCTCGCACCTTGGGTGCGCCCGACACCGTCCCGGCCGGGAAGCAGGCGCGAAGCAGATCGAAGGGCGTCGTGCCGGGCTGGAGCTCGCCCACCACCTCGGAGATCAGGTGGGTGATGTGCGAGAAGCGTTCGGGCCGCATGAAGCGCTCGACCCTGACGCTCCCCGGTACGCAGACACGCGAGAGGTCGTTGCGCCCGAGATCGACGAGCATGACGTGCTCGGCGCGATCCTTCTCGGAGGACAGCAGCGCTTCTTCGTCGCCTTCGCCCGGCTTGATAGAGCCGGCGATCGGATTCAGGCTGGCGTGGAGGCCATCGCACTTGACGACCGTCTCGGGCGAGGAGCCGACCAGCGCCAGATCACCGGGAAGCTCGAGCAGGAAGAGGTACTCGGACGGATTTATCCTGCGTAGCGCCCGGTAAAGGTCGAGTGCGCTGGCCGAGGTCGGTCGCTCGGCCCGCTGCGAGACGACGATCTGGAAGGCGTCGCCGGCCTTGATGTACTCCTTCGAGCGCCGCACCCAGCTCTCGTAGGTCGCCTGGTCGGGGAAGCGGACCAGTGGGCCCCGCCGGCTGCTCCCGTTCGGCAGCTCCGGCCTCGGCCCGGTCAAGCGGGCGATCGTTTCGTCGGCGTCTCCGGAGACAATCTCGGCGACGCCGCGGGCGTGATCGAAGCGAACGAGCGTGTCGGGGATGACGAACTGGCTCTCGGGATCGTCGGGACCGCTGTCGGGCAAGGGGACGGTCGGCTCCAGTCGAGCGGCGTAGTCGTAGGAGAGATAACCGAAAACCGGCTCGCCGAGCTTTTCGGCCTCGTCGAAGTCAACGATGCGCGAGCCGTGCCCGACTAGCGAGAAGCGTCCCAAACGGCCGCGCTCGACCGATTCCAGCAAGAAGGAGGCACTGCCCTCTGTGCGCAGGCGTAAGTAGGCGCCGAGCGGTGTCAGGAGATCCGAGGCGATAGATCTTGGCGTGTTCTTTGTCTGTGTCATGGCTTTCTTCTGGGTGGGAAAGGGCAAGAAAAAGACCTCCCATTGGAAGGTCTCGAGCGAAACGGGTTGCTGCCTAGATCAGGTCCAGGCGACGCTCCCGCCCCGCTCGCTGCGCCACAGCCACACCCAAGTCATGCGCGGGGTCGAGTTCGTCATCGGCTTTGAGAGTACGGCCAGATGACCCCCGCCGTCAAATCGCAAGTCGCCGCGAGGGGTCAGGAAGACGCTTTATCGCTTTTCTCCGCGGGCTCCTTGAGGCGCTCGGCGAAGGAGGCGAGATCGATATCGGCGGACGACCTGACCCAGGCTCGCTCGTAGTCGTAGTTATAGGTGAGCCGGGTTCCCTTCGGCAGCAGGCGGCGCAGGCCGGCGAGCGTTTCTGACAGGTCGTCGAATTCGATGAAATAGGGCTCCCCAAGTCCCGAGCCCGCGAAGCGTGGCGGAACGTTCTCCTTCTCGCCGTAGACGCGCATATCGTCTTCGAGCAGTTCGACGCCGCTAGGAATGTAAAGACCGGTCCCGGCAACGGGATCCTCTACGACCGCCGTTGTTACGGCCGGCGCCTCGGCTGCCGCCGCGGGCGCCACCGCCCCTTCGGCTGC
>DATCCQ010000192.1:0-2773 GCA_036511185.1 Gaiellaceae bacterium | reverse complement strand
CCTTCAGCTCGTGCAGCCTCTCGACGGCGGACTCGGTGTCGGACATCATCACGGTCTCCGTGATCTCTAGCACCAGCGCCTCGGGCGGAAGCGTGCTCTTCTCCAGCGCGCAACGCACGTCGGAGACGATCGAGTCGGAACGTAGCTGCCTGACAGAGAGATTGACGCTGATCGCGAACGGCTCCGGGCAGTCGAACCTCGAGTTGAGGAGCATGCCCTGCTCGCAGGCGTTCTCGAGCACCCAACGGCCGATCGGAACGATCAGACCGCTTTCCTCTGCCAGCGGGATGAACTGATTCGGGGAGATCAGACCGCGAGTCGGATGGTGCCAGCGAAGGAGTGCCTCCACACCGAGAATCTCCTGCCCCTTCAGGCGCACGAGCGGCTGGTATTCGAGCTCGAGCTGGTCCGCTTCGACCGCGTGCTCGAGCTCCGCGCGCAGCTCCAGCTGCTCGACGACATGCTCGTGCATGGCCGGCTCGAAGACGCGGTAGCTGCCCTTGTTGTCGCGCTTTGCCCTGTACATGGCTACGTCGGCGTTTCGAAGTAGCTCGGCCGCCTCGGGCGCGGCGCCTTTGCGGTGCACGAAGCAAATGCCCACACTCGCCCGCGGGAAGACCTTATTCGAACCGATATCCATCGGGATCTCGAGCGCCTGCAGGATCCGGCCGGCGGCGTCGGCGGCGTAGGGCGAATCCACTACTCCCTCGAGCAGCACCGCGAACTCGTCGCCGCCGAAGCGGGCAACGGTGTCGGTGGGACGCACGACGATCTGAAGTCTGCGCGCGACCTCCTGCAGCACGAGGTCACCGGCCGCATGGCCGAGGCTGTCGTTCACGGTCTTGAAGTCGTCCAGATCGATGAACAGGACGGCGATGTCGGGGAAGCCTCGCTGCGCGCGCTTTAGCGCATGATCGACGCGGTCGGTGAACAGCGCCCGGTTGGCGAGACCGGTGAGCGGATCGTGGAAGGCCTCGTGCGCGAGCTGATCCTCGAATGCTTTGCGTTCGCTCACATCGCGGCCGTTCAAGACGATGCCAAGAACGTGCTCGTCGTCGAGCAGGTTCGTGTACTGCACCTCGAACTTCAAAGTTCTTCCGTCGCGATGCGTGAGGGCGTACTCCGTCGTGTGAGGCTCGCCGCCGTCGGCGGCCGCGCCCTCGATCACCTGCTCGAGCCGCGGGCGATCTTCCGGGCTCAGGATCCAGTCGAACGGTTTCCCCTCGACGTCTTCGACCGCATGGCCGAGAACGCGCTCGATCGACGGGCTCTGGTAGGTGACCACGCCTTCCGCATCGAGTACTGTAATCAGGTCGCTCGAGTTGGCCACGAGTGAGCCAAAGCGCGCCTCGTTCTGGCGCCGGTGGAGATCCTCGGCGAGCGATGCCCCTTCTAGAGCAAGCGCGACCTGGGCTCCGAGCGCCCTGAGTGAGCGGCTGAGCTCGTGCGGTTCGCCCTCCACCGAGCAGCCGACAAGCACGCCGCGAACCGTCGACCTGACCGAGAGCGAGAGCACGAATACCGAGCCGTTATGGAATAGCCTCAGATCGCCGCGCACGGAAGCCGGCACCTCTGGGTAAGGAATCCGTAACGGGTTTTCGTGATTTCGACCTAGCCATTCCGCCGTCGATTCAGTTAGGTGGCTTCCCGCCTCGTCTGAGGACGCGACGATGACGCCGCCATCGTCGTCGACCAGCGCGAGCCTGATAGCCGCCTCATTCCCGAGCAGTCGCTGGGCGCCCGAGATCGCAGCCTCGTAGACCTGCTCTCTACCAGCTGCGGCCACGAGGTCGATACCCGCGTTTCGTAGCGCCTGCTCGCGGGCCAAAGCTTTCTCCTCCTGGCGAACGAGCCCGGCCATTCTGACAACGACTAGTAAGAAGAGCACGGCGGAGGCGATGACGAGAACGAAGATGTCGGGATTACCGAGCGTTTGACCGAAACGGATGCCCGGCACGATCAGACACGCTCCGCCGAGCAATATGAGACGCATCCGCGTGAGCTGCGGGCGGTTGTCGGCCGCAGGGGCCTCGAGCGTCCGCATCGAGGGGTGAAGAGCAGCCGCGCCCCAGAGCACGTAGTAGAGGATCCAGCCGGCGTCGTAGATGAGCTGATGGTTGTAGGTGCCCTTGAGCAGGGCGTAGTTGTAAACGGAGTCAGTGGCGAGCAAGCAGACGATGCTCCCGGCGAGCAGGTAGAACGCCGGCGCCCGTTTTCCGGCCTCGACGGCGAGCCTGATCGCCGCGGCGAGCAGGAGCACATCCCCGAGCGGATACGCAACCGAGACCGCCTTGGCAAGCGGCGAGAGCCCGGAGAGGTGGGCGTTCGGAGCGATCAAGAAAACCCACGAGATTACGGCGACACCGATCGTGAGGATCGCCGCGTCGATCAGAGCCGCAGGATCGCGGCGCGGATTGCGCCGCTTCACGAGAACGAGCATCCCCGCCATCAGGAGTGGATAGACGGCCAGATAGAGCGCGTCGCCGATCGACGGGAAGCCGACCTCGGCCCCGAACAGCGTCCGGTAGCTCATCGTGTACACGTCGCCGCTGAAGAAGAGGAACTGGCCGGCGGCGAACAGCCACCAGGCCGCTCGCGCTTTCGGCTTGTGTATGCGGATGCCGATCAGGATTGCGATCGGCATCGAAAGCGCGAGAACGTTCATAAGCGGGGCGAAAGCCTTCGCCGGGGGAACGAATAGGTAGAGGAGCGTCGCCGAGCCGGCGGTCGCCACGTACCAGACCCACGTGTGCGTGCGCAAGCTTCCGCGCCA
>DATCCQ010000191.1:0-2141 GCA_036511185.1 Gaiellaceae bacterium | reverse complement strand
GGCAAGCCCGAGAACGTCGAAGCGGCCCAGCGCGCCTACTACCATCGCGCAAGGATGAACGGAGCGGCGCGCTCCGGCGCTTACACAGCCGAGATGGAGCGGTCAGAGACTTCCTCGCAGTAACGCTCGCCGGTGACTCGTGGCGTTTACGTTCGTCGCCGGGACGGGGAGATAGGGACCGACCGTTAAACGAGGTTTTCGGGAGGAAACGATGGCGATTCGCCAAAAGCCCCATGCCGCCGGGAAGGTCAAGGCCGGCGATGTCACACAGCGCGTAGGCATCGAGCAGGTCGCGGCTCGTGGCGTAAACGTGGAGGAGCTCGTCGAGAAGCTGATCGACGCCGCCGGCGCCGAGTTCACGACGTACTACTACTACACGATCCTGCGCATGTATCTGGCGGGGCACGAGGACTACAAGGAGATCTGCGAGGACGCGCGGCTCGAGGATCGCGCCCACTTCGAGTTCATCACCCCGCGTATATACGAGCTGGGCGGCTCGATTCCCTACGACGTCCGCGAGTTGGCCGATCGAGCCGGCTGCCCCGACGCCTTCCTGCCGGGCACCGACGGCAAGCACGCGCCGACAGGCAAGGGCCCAAGTGCGGTCGATATCCTGACCGTGTTGCTCGAGGCCGAGCGTTGCGCAGTCAGAACCTGGTCGGAGATCTGCGACATCACCTTCGGCAAGGACTACCGCACCTTCGACATCGCCTCGCGCATATTGCAGGAGGAGATCGAGCACGAGGCATGGTTCATCGAGCTGCTCTCGATGGAGCGCGACGGTGCCGTCAACCCCTCCGGGCACTTCCGCCGCGGCACCCCGGGCGAGGGGCCATACTCGAAGAACAGCGGCTTCTACAATCCGTAGGCCCTGGATCCAGAGAAAACCCAGACGTTCAAAATCGAGCTCGAGTTGCCCGACGGCTCGACGCACTCGCTGCGCTGCGGCGCCGAGGAGCACGTCCTCGACGCCGTGCGCCGGGCCGGGCTCGATCTACCCTCCTCCTGCGAGCAGGGCTGGGATCTGGCCTGCGCCGTACGAGTGCTGGAGGGCAAGCTCGACCACTCGGACGCGCGGCGCTACTACCCTGAGGACTAGCAGGCCCGCTTTGCCCTGATCTGCACCGCCAAGCCACTCTCGGACCTGCGCCTGCGCCCCTACCAGACCGACGCCATGCAGGCCCACCGGCTCGCGAACGGGCTGCCGACGACGCGCGGGCGCTGGGGCAGCAAGGGATAGGGCGGGCTAGCCGTCGGCGCCGAGGGCCGCGGCGATCTCGTCGATCGCGGCCTTCTCCGAATCGCTGACTTCGCTGTCTCCCTCGCGGTGCGCGCTTGCGACCTTGTCGACGACCGTGAGCACGAAGCGCTTGTAGGCGGCGAGCTCCTCGGGAGTCGCTTTCTGCTCGAGCAAGGCGATCGCGTCGCGCAGGTTCTTCAGGCCGCCTCGCTTCATTTCCGCGGCCGAGCGATAGCGCGCGTGGCGGCGGTCGTACCTGGCCCCGACGATCTCGTCGAGTAGCTGGCTCCCGCGGTGTAGCCGGCGAGCCTCGGCGTAGGCCTTGCCGATAGCGAACGTCTCGCTGAAAACCCCTCCACGTTGCGCCGTGACCACGATCAAGCCCGCGCTCGGCGGTCCAACCAAAACGAGCTCCCACTCCTCCAGCGTGAAGTCGGTCTTTCCTGTCATCCATTTCTCCTTTTCCAGTCAACGACCAAGTCGCCTTCCTTAGCGACGGAGTCGCGGATGACGAGTCGAGCTCCTTGATTATGACCGCTGGGGCGGAGCGGGGCGCGTAGCGGCGCGTCCGTTTGTCGCTACACCACTTGACGCTTCGGCGTGCTTCGGATCGACTAGTCCGCGTCGCCGAGGGCCGTGGCGATCTCGCCGATCGCGGCCTGCTCGGCATCGCTGACGGTGGTGTCCCCTTCGCGGTGCGCGTTCGCAACCTTGTCGGCGACCGCGAGGACGAAGTTCTTGTAGCCGGCGACCTCCTCTTCCGTCGCCTTTTGCTCGAGCAGGGCGATCGCGTCGCGCAGACGCTGTAAGCCGTGCTCCTTCAGCTCCTCAAACGAGCGGAAGTGCGTATGCTCGCGCTCGGGCCTGGCTGTGACGATCTCGTCGAGCAACTCGCTCCCGC
>DATCCQ010000190.1:0-3272 GCA_036511185.1 Gaiellaceae bacterium | reverse complement strand
GAGCCGAAGATTGACGGCTCCGCCATCTCGCTGGTCTACGAGAACGGTCGTTTCGTGCGCGGCGCCACCCGCGGCGACGGCGAGGTGGGAGAGGACGTAACCCGCAACCTGCGCACGATCCGTTCTATTCCGCTGCAGGTGCGCCTGGCCAGCGGCGAGCAGGCTCCGCCCTTGCTCGAGGTGCGGGGCGAGATCTACCTGCCGCTGGAGGGATTCAAGCGCCTGAACGAACAACTCGTGGCCGAGGGCCGAAAAGCCTCGCCCAACGCCCGCAATGCCGCCGCCGGCTCGCTGCGCCAGCTCGATTCGCGCATCACGGCCTCCCGGCCGCTGACTATCTGGGTCTACGCCATCGGTGTCAGTGAAGGGCTCACGCTCGAAACACACTGGCAGGCGCTCGACTGGTTGCGCGAGCACGGCTTCCGGGTCAACCCGGGCGCCGAGCGGCACGAGTCGATCGAATCGGTCTTGCAAGCCTGCGGGGAGTGGGAGCGTCGCAGAGCCGAGCTCGACTACGAGATCGACGGGCTCGTGATCAAGCTCGATTCCTTCGCTCAGCAGGCAATTCTTGGCTCCCTGCACCAGCGCCCGCGCTGGGCGCGCGCCTTCAAGTGGGCGCCGACGACGGCGCAGACCGAGCTGCTCGGCATTCACGTGCGGGTCGGGCGCACGGGAGCTCTCAATCCCTGGGCCGAGCTGGAGCCGGTGGAAGTGGGGGGAGTCACGGTCTCCAGGGCCACACTGCACAACGAGGAGGACATCAACCGCAAAGACCTGCGCGAGGGCGACACGGTGATCGTGCAACGAGCCGGCGATGTCATTCCGCAGGTGGTCGGGCCGGTGCTGCCCCATCCGCCTGAGAGCGAGCCCTTCCGCATGCCACCGCGCTGCCCGCTCTGCGACGCGGAGATCGTCAAGCCCGCAGGCGAGGCCATGCACCGCTGTCCCAACCGCGCCTGCCCTTCGCGCGGGCTGGAGACGCTGATCCACTGGGTGCAGGCGGCGATGGATATCGAGGGCATCGGCGAGAAGTTCGTGCGCAAGCTCTGGAGCGAGGGACTGCTTCGCTCGATGCCCGACCTCTACCGGCTGCGCGCCGAGCAGCTAACCGAGCTCGAGGGCTACGCAGAGATCTCGGCGCAGCGGGCGATCGAGGCGATCGAGCACTCCAAGCAGCACCCCTTCTTCCGCGTCCTGTTCGGGCTCAACATCCCCTACGTGGGTTTTGTCACCGCGCAGGCGCTCGCTTATCACTTCGGCTCGGTCGAGAAGCTGGCCGCGGCGACCCAGGAGGAGATTCAGGCGGTCGAGGGAGTCGGCCCGGTCGTGGCCGAGGCGGTCGCGGAGTGGTTCGCCGATGAGGAGAACGCCCGCCTCGTGGCCGAGCTCGGCGAGCTGGGGCTGCGGCTCGAGCTGGGCGACGAAGAGCGACCGGCCGAGGGCGCGCTTTCCGGCAACACCTACGTGATCACCGGTACGCTCGAGCGCTTCAGCCGTGCCGAGGCCCAGGCGGCGCTGAAGGAACGTGGCGCTAAGGTCACCGACTCCGTATCGGCCAAGACGACGGCCGTGATTGCCGGCGAGAATCCGGGCTCGAAGCTCGAGAAGGCGCGGCGCGCAGGCGTAGAGATTCTCGACGAGCGCGGCCTGGAAGAGCTACTGAGCGGCTAGTACGGTTACGAACTGGTCCTGGGCCGCGCGCGCCCGGGTGGCCGAGACCGGGCTTCCGTTCTGCAGGATGGAGAAGGCGTAGCGACTACCAACGTAGCCGGAGAGCGCCGAGGCGGCGTTGGTCGTCCCGGTCTTCGCGAACACATTGCCGAGCGCGGGGCGCCAGCGTAGGCGGTGACTGAGCGTTCCGACGCGGCCGGCAATCGACAGCGAGCCGACAAACGGGCTTCGAATGGTCTCATCTCCCCAGGCGGCTACGAGGAGCTGCGAAAGAGCGCTCACGGTGAGCCGATTGCGCAGCGACAGCCCTGAGCCGTCGGCGATCTGCACTCCCTCGAGCGGGACGCCGGCATCGGCCAGCACGTTTTTCACTGCGACGGCGCCGTTCGCCGTCGTCCCCTGATCGTTGTTGTAGGCGCCGATCTGCTTGAGCAAGAGCTCGGCGCTGTAGTTGTCGCTCTCGCGATCCATGAAGCGCAGCAGTTTCCAGAGTGGAGGCGACTCCACGGAGGCAATCGAAAACGCCTCAGCCGAGGCCGCGCCCGGGCGCGGGCTGTCGTCCGCCGTCACGCCGACCGAGCTGAGCATTTTCTGGAACACGCGCGCGGCGACGAGCGGCGGCGAGGCGCTCGTGTCGAGCCCACGGTCAACCGAGAGAGCGGAGATCGGTGCGCACTCGTGCACGCGGAAGAAGCTCTTCCAGCCCGGCGCGGTCCTGCTGCGATCGAAGAAGCTCTCGTCGCCGATCAGATCTCCCGTGACCGAGCGGATGCCCGCGGCGCGCACCTGCCGCGCAAGCAGTTTCAGGTCTCCCGCCGAGAGATCGGGGTCGCCGTACCCCTTCAAGACCAGGTCTCCGAGCCACTTGCTACCCTGTTGCTCGCCCTCGCCCAGCACCTCGGTCGCGATGTGATACTGCGGACCGAGCAGCGTCAGCGCCGCCAGCGTAATGGGCAGTTTCTCGTTCGAAGCCGGTGCCAGCGAGCCTGTCGCGTGCCGCGAGTAGATGACTTCGCCGGTCGCCAGGTCGACTACTTCGGCCGCCCTCTGCGACGACGGGATCTTGGCGCTGGCCAGGGCAGCGTTGAGCTTGTGAGTCAAGGCCTCTCTCGCCGCCGCGCTCTCGTCGCCTGCCTGCGCGCTCTGTGCTGCCCCGAGGGCAGCCGAGCTGCCGTATAGCGCCAGGCCAAGCGTGATCGTGAGCGCCAGAACGGCCAGGCCGGTGAGAATCGATCTTGTCCCCATTTGCCGCCGTAGGATACGCCCAGCTTCGGCGTGAGGCCGTCTAGAGGATCGTTATGGTCAGCGTCTGTCGGCCGTAGGCCGCGGCCTTGCCGCAGTCGGCCACCCAAAGGTCGATGGTCAGCCCTTGAACGGCCGAGCCCGTGTCGGCGGCGACGCCGTTTCCGTAGCCGGGAATGTAGACCCGTGTTCCCAACGGAATCACAGATGGGTCGGTGGCGATGATTCCTGGGCCGACCGGCAGCCCGCCGGCGGTGTTACCGCTCAGGCAGTAACAGGTGGCCGACACGGTCAGGTGTTGCCCCTTTGTCACCGGGCCACTCGAGGAAGGCGAAGTTGTGCTGGAAGTTGTCGTGGTC
>DATCCQ010000189.1:0-4240 GCA_036511185.1 Gaiellaceae bacterium | reverse complement strand
GGGATCTTGAAGGTCTGCGTGTCGGAGGCGAGCAGATCGCCGACGGAGTTGTCCGGGTTGGCCGCGTAGATGTTGAGCGTGATCGGCAGACTGAACACCGTCCCCAGCGTCGTGACGCAGGCACCCGAGACGCGGTTCTGGCAGGCCCAGCTACTCATGGTCACCGTCACGACGGGGTTCGTGCGCGGGCCGCTGGCCAGCTGGACCAAGCCGCCGAACTCTGCCGTCTGGGTCGCCTCGAAGGCCTGGCTGGCGTAGTTCCCCGGTAGGGGGCTCGGGATGTTGCCGTAGACCGTCGCCGCGCTCGCCGTGCCCGCGGCGGTAATAAACAGTGCTCCGGCGACGACCACGGTGGCCCAGCTACGAGTGAGGCGCATTTCGTTCAATCTCCTTCGAGCCTTGAGGGCATGCTCATCAGCCCGCGGGCGCGGGCAGACGAGATGACCTGGGTGTGACTTCTCATAGAAATGCCGCATTACGCGCTTTTGGGGCTGCCGCTACGCGTTAACTCAAATGTTCGCCACGATTCTGCGTACGTACATCGCTCGAATGGGGGATCGGACGGCCCGAAACCCCCGCTGCGTGCTCAGATCGGCTCGTCCTAGACGGGCTCGATTCTCGACCTACAAGCCAGATATTGATAGATTAGGTCAACATGAGCTCTCCTAAGACACGCCGTGGCCGTCCCAGCCGGAAAGCAGTCTTTGCAGATCTCGATCGAGCTATCGGCGATCTCGAGGCCGTAGGTGGACTTCCGCTTCCCGCGGAATCTGAAGAGATCTGGAAAGGAATCTGGTACGAGGAAACGCACAACTCGACCGCGATCGAGGGCAACACGCTGATTCTGAAGCAGGTTCGCACTCTGCTCGAGGAAGGTAAGGCTGTCGGGGACAAGGAGCTGGCCGAGTACCTCGAGGTCCAGGGCTACGCAAAGGCAGCAAGCTGGGTCTACGAACAGGCTGTCCACCGTGGCGACTGGAGAAACGAGGGATACATCAACGTCACGGAGCTCCGAGAGATACACAGGCTCTTGATCGAATCCGTCTGGCAGCAGTTCCCTCCGAAAGATCTCCACCCTGGAGAGGGACCCGGGTCATTTCGGAAGCACGACGTTCATCCTTTCAGCGGCGGTATGAGCCCTCCCTCGTTCACCAAAGTCCCGTCACTCGTCCACGACTGGATCGAGCGCACGAACGAAGGCCCGGCACCGAACACCCACCCGATGTACTTCCTCGCGGAAAGACACGCCGCCTTGGAGAGAATCCATCCGTACCGGGACGGTAATGGGAGAACCGGGAGGCTCGTGCTCAACCTACTCCTAGTGCGGCATGGGTTCCCCCCCGCGATCATCCTCAAGCGCCAGCGCAGGGGCTACCTTAGGGCGCTTGAACACGCCGATCGGGGTGACTGCGAGCCGCTGGCAGAAATACTCGCCAAAACAGTGAAGCACGGTATCGACCGCTTTCTGCTACCAGCCCTAGCCGGCCCCGTCCAACTCGTCCCTCTCACCGCGCTTGCCGGGCAGAAGCTCTCCCACAACGCGCTTTTAGTAGCCGCGAAACGAGGCCGCCTCCGCACCATTCGACGCGAAGGAAAATGGTATTCGAGTCGCCAGTGGGTTGCCGAGTATCTAGAAAGCCGCTATAAGCGTTTACCGTAAGGCTAGTTGACCTATTGCTGGCTTGATAAAACAACAGGTCAATATTTTCAATATCGAGTAATTCGACCTGTCTGACTTCTACTAAATCGACAGGTCAACTTAGACGTTCAATGCTCAGACCGATTCGTTTGAGACGAGGGCTCGCCTTAGGCGAGCTTGCAGCTTTCCTGCACAGAAACTACGGCGGCGGCAGTTAAAGCCGAACTACTTGCCCGCCAACCGCTTGGCGGCGCGCTTCTCCTTGAGCGTCTTCTGCGCCGTCTTCTTCGCCAGTTTCTTCGGCTTCTCGGAACCCTTCATCGTCGCCTCCGGCCGTTAGATGACTCTGCCTGAAGGTTAGCCGAGCGGTAGGCCGTTGCCTGGGGCGCTCGCGCGGAGACCTCGTCCGCGAGGCGAAGACCCCGCTAGCAGTCGAGGCGAGCTCTAGCTCGACCAGAGGAGGGCTGGCGGGATGGGCTGTTAACCGAATCGTCAGCTGTCCCCGACGAATCGAGCTGGAGCGCCCGGCCGAGGTTCTCCCCGCTATCCGAGGCGCCCTCGACGTACAACTGATCTACGAAATACCTCGCGGGGAGAGCGACGTCGATCGCCTTGCGAATGTCCACCCTCTCGGAGCGCTCCTCGTCAAGCAGAATGACGGCGACGCTTGCGGGGTACACGACCGTTACGTAGAGACCGCCCGTCGGCGTTCCCGCATACCGTGTCGGCGGCTCGAGTCTCAGCTCACAGGCGAGAAGCGTCCTCGCAGCCCCGAACTCTTGTCGTAGCGCCAACCAGGCCGCCGCGTCCGCGAGTACGCGTGAAGCCGGCGGAATCTCTTCCGCAGCCGCAATCGCCTTGAAGATGCTCATAGCGGCGTGATCGTCTCTACCGGCGCCGCTTTCATAGCTCGTTCGGCGTTAGTCGACTACCCCTTACGGCGACGTAGCCATCGCAGCGAGCGGCGATCGCGCCGGGCCCGATCCGACTTGTGCGATGCTCTCGTCATGAGCAAAGCTATCGTGGTCGGATACGACGACAAGGAACCTGCAACCCGAGCACTGGAGCGCGCGATCGCGGAGGCCAAGGCTTCGCATGGCCCGCTCGTGGTGGTCGGGATCGCCGAGATGCCCCTCAATCCCGAAGGACCGCAGAACTTCGGATCACTCGGCGGCAGCCCCGCCCAGATGCTTCCGCTCACCGAGCCGCCGGAGATCCAGGCGGCGTTCGCTCGCGCGCAAGAGAGGATCGAGGCCGAGGGCCTAAGCGCCGATTTCGTCTGGGCCGCCGGCGACCCGAGCAGCACGATCCTCGACGTCGCTCGCGAGCGTGAGGCGGCGCTCGTCGTGCTCGGCTCCCATCACCACTCGCTGCTGGGCCAGCTACTCGGCGCCGACGTCGCCGCCGAGGTCAAGCGCCAGGCCGGCTGCGACGTGATCGTGGCCGACTAGCGAGCTTCGAGAGTCGGATCCTACGAGGCCGATCCGCGTGAGCCGCGCACCGGTCCTATTAAGTGAGTCCTCAGGGTTTGCGCAGTGCGCCCCCGACCGCGAGGATCGCGAAGCCGAAGCCCGAGAGCAGCAGGGCTATACCGACCACGATCCCGAACAACGCCAGCTGGCTCGCCATATAGGAGGTGTTGAGCGCTGTCGTCAGCGCCGTCTCTGTCACCCAGACGTTGCGGGCGCCGTTGGAAACGGGCTGCGTCGTTTTGGGATCGAGCTGTGCGAACTTCGCGTTACTCGTGCCTCCGCCGGGCATCAGCTGCGATTTCGGCGTCCCCGCCTTGGCGGTGAACTGGCCCATCTGCGAGTAGACGTAACCGCCGGTTGCCTCGAGCCCGTGGATCCGCATGTACTGGGCGAAGCAGCGAGCGGTCGCACCGGTTGTTACGGCCTTGTTCGCGACGTTACAGGTCGGGAGACTGATGTTCTTCAACCCCGCCTTCTGCACCTCGGCCTTGATCCCGGCAGGCGTCATGTCGGGCGTGCCGACTACCTGCTGTTGCTTCAGCTCGCTGTTGATCGTGCTGCGGCCGTTGAAGCCCATCACGATCGCTACGACACCGAATGCGATCAGGACGGCACCCGCGACGAGCCCTCCGATCTCCAACGCTCTGCGCATCTGCATCTCATGCTCCCTCTGTTAGCGGTTTCCAGTTCGTCCGCGCGCCTCAGAAACGCCAGCGTCGACCTGCGTCTCTCGGCCCATACCCAATCGATAGTCGATCTACTCCAGGGGCCAGTCCCCGATCGGCAGCCGCGCTTCGCAGAACGGCGGGTCGAGCCTGGACTTACTAGACCGGGTCGCATCTTTCATTCCGACACCCCCGTGGCGCTTTAATAGGCTCACAGCATGGGTCTCCTGGCCGACCTTGCCGTTCGTGCGCCGAGACGGGTACTCGCGGCGACCTTTGTCTTCGCCGTTATCGCCGCCCTGTTCGGACTGCAGACCCCGCGACTACTCGGCCGCGGCTCGAACGACTTCGTCGCTCGCGGCAGCCAGAGCCTGCTGGCCGAGCAAGGCATCGAGCGCGCGTCGGGCCTTTCGGCCGCGCCGCAGGTGCTCGTACTCGTGCACGAGCCGACACAGCAGCGGCTT
>DATCCQ010000188.1:0-10802 GCA_036511185.1 Gaiellaceae bacterium | reverse complement strand
CGACCAGCCCGCGCACGTCGTCGGAGGCGTAGTCGGCCAGGTCGCGGCCGTCGAGGGTTGCGCGGCCGCCGCCGAGCTCGAGGAAGCGAACGAGCACGCCCGCGATCGTGGTCTTGCCGGCGCCGCTCTCGCCGACCAGCGCTATTCGTCGCCCCGGCCTAAGCTCGAGCGATACGCCATCCAGGACCCAGGGCAGATGCGGGCCGTAGCGCAGGCGCGCATCCTCGAGCCTAAGCACGCCGCTGGCGGGAATCGGCAGCGGGCTTTCGGGCTCGCGCACGGGCGCCGCGCGATCGGTCAGCTCGTAGAGGCGCTCGGCGGCGCTCGCCACCGCGCCCGACTGCTGAGCGGCGAGCGGAAGCGGGCGCACCGCTTCGAAGGACGAGAGCGCGAGCAGAGCGAGCATTCCCAGCCAGACGCCGCCGGGCTTTTCGCCCGCAACCGCAGAGGTGGCGACGGCAAGCACGGCGGTCAGCGTGAGCGCCGAGGCGAAAAGCACGATCGCATCGCCCGTAGCGGCGATTCGCCCGTGCCGGCCGGCGAGTCGTCCCAAACTGCGATCGATCCCGTCGATTCGCTCCAGCTCCCAGTCGAGGCGACCGAAGGCGACGAGCTCCGGGCCGGCCGCGAGCGCTTCGACGATCTCGCTAGTCAGCTCCGCGCGCAGGGGCGCTTCGTGTCGGCTGCTGGCCCTCGTCGCCCGTCTGCTGACCGCGGCGGCGGTGAGTGCGGCGCTGGCGAGCCCCGCTCCGAGTACCAGTGCGCTAAGGGGCAGTACGATCGCGGCCGCCAAAACCGTGGCCGTACAGGCAACGAGCGCCACCAGCGGCGGCGCCAGCGCCCGTAGGAAGAGGAACTGCATCGTCTCGACGTCGTCGACGAAGCGGCTGAGCAGGTCGCCGGTGCGAGCGTTACCGAGCCCGCCCGGAACGAGCGGCTCCAGGCGCTCGAAGAACGAGACGCGTAGGCGACTCAGGAAGCGGAAGGCGGCGTCGTGCGAGACGAGGCGCTCGAGATAACGGAAGGCCGCCCGCGAGACGCCGAAGAACTGCACCAGCCCGATCGCAACCCCGAGCGAGAGGATCGGCGGCTCGAGCGCCGACTTCGAGATCAGGTAGCCGGCGGTCGCCATCAGGCCGATTCCGGCCGCGATCGAGCCGGCGCCGAGCACAATCGAGAGCGCCAGGCGACGGCGCAGCGGGCGAGCCTCGGCGAGTATGCGACGAAACGCAGGGCTCATCGCGAAGCTCCCTCGAGCGTGATCGTGCGCTCGGCCAACGAGACGAGCGAAGCGTCGTGGCTGGCAATCACGACCGTCTGCTTCCGTTCCAGCCCTTCCAGCGCCAGCCGGATCTGCTTTGCCGTTTTGGCATCGAGATGAGCAGTCGGCTCGTCGAGCAGCAGCAGCGGCGCCTCGCGAACTAGCGCTCGCGCCAGCGCGATCCGCCGCCTTTCGCCGCTGGAGAGCTGCCGCCCGCCCTCGCCCACCCTCGTGCCGAGCCCGTCCGGCAAGGCGGCGACGAGCTCCGCGCAGTTCGCCGTTTCGAGGGCCGTCCAGAGCGCATCCTCAGGCGCTTCTGGCGCAGCGAATCTAAGTACCTCGGCGATTGTGCCGGCGGGTAGCCGTGGATCCTGCGGCAGCCAGGCGATCCTGCGGCGCCATTCGTCGGGATCGAGCTCGCGCAGGTCAACGCTTCCAACCGTGATCCGGCCCTGCCGTGGATCGTTAAAGCGAAGTAACAGCGAGAGCAGAGTCGTCTTTCCGACCCCGCTCTGACCGGCGAGCAGAAGCTGCTCACCGGGCTGAATCTCGCAGTCGAAGCGCGAGAAGACCGGCGCAGTTCGCCCTTCGTAGGCGAAGCCGATCCCTTCCAGTCGGATCGTGGCCGAGCTTGGGTCGGGCGCTAGGAGCGCGCTCGCCGGCGTCGTCACTGCCGGCGCCAGGTCGATCAGCTCGAAGACTCTGCGCGCAGCGGCCAGCCCGTCGGCCGAGGCGTGAAACTGAGCCGCAACCGCGCGCAGCGGCAGGTACAGCTCGGGCGCTAGAACGAGCACCGCGAAGGAAGGCGCGAGCTCGGCGCCTCCGTTCACCAGGCGGATGCCGATCACGGCCGCGATCAGCGCGATCGACATCGTCGAGGCCAGCTCGAGCGCCAGCGCCGAGAGAAAGGCGATACGGAGAGTGCCCATCGTTTCCTCGCGGAACTGCTCGCTGGTGCGGGCGATCGCTTCCACCTGCGCCGGGCCGCGCCGGTAGGCGCGCAGCGTCGCCAGCCCGCGAACCACGTCGAGGAAGTGGGCGCTCATCAACGACAGCGCCTCGAGTCGCCGCCTCGTCCTCTCCTCCGCCGCCTTGCCGATCAGCACGGCGAAAAACGGAATGAGCGGGAGCGTGATCACCATGATCAAGGCCGAGACCGGATCGCGGAAGGCGACCCAGGCGAGGATCACCGGCGCCGCCACCGCGGCCAGAACGAGCTGGGGCAGGAAGCGCGAGAAGTAGGGATCGAGCGCCTCGAGCCCGCTGGTGACGCTGGTTGCCAGTTCGCCCGTGCGCAGCTCGCCGAGGCCCGCAGGCCGCGCCCGAAATATCCGTTCGAGCGCGCGCCGGCGCAGGCGGCCGCGCACCCGCCGCGAAGTCGCCTGCCCGCTCGTCTCCAGCGCCCAGCCGATCGCGGCTCGCAGCGCGGCGATCGCAACGAGCGCGGCAAGCAGGCGCGCGATTGAGGCCAGATCGCCGCCGTGTAGGAACACGCGCGTAACTATTCGCCCGATCAGCTCGGCCCAGGCGATCACGAGCAACGCAGAAAGAACCGCCAAGAAGCAGGCGCCAACAAGGAAGCGCCTGATCGCCGGCACTTCCTGCAGCAGTCTTCGGTCGAACGGGCCCACTACGAAGTCGGCCGGTCGCTCGACCCGCTAAGAAGCTCTCCGCCCGGAATTGAGTCTCCGCGCAGTCGCGCTCGGAACACCCAGTAGGTCCAGCCCTGGTAGGCGAGCACGATCGGAGTGAAGATCAGCGCCACGATCGCCATCATCGCCAGCGTGTGATGCGAGGAACTGCTCGAGAAGACGGTCAGGCTGAAGGCCGGCTTACTGCTCGAGACGAGCACGCTCGGATAGAGAGCAACGAAGAAAGCGGCCACGCTGGAGCAGATGGCCAGCGCCGTTGCGGCGAAGGCGGCGCCGTCGCGGTCGCGAACCACGAGCCAGAGCGAGAGCGTCAAGAGCACCGCGGCTACCGTGGCCAGGGCCGCTGCTGCGAGCCACTTCCCGTCGCTCTTGCCTGAATTAGCAGCGCTCCAGACAAAGAGCGCAAGCACAAGCGCCGCCGCCGGCACCACGAGGCGCACCGCAAAGGCCTTCGCCCGCCGGCGCAGCTCGCCCGCCGTGCGCAGGGTGAGGAAGACGGCGCCGTGAAAGGCGAACAGGCCGAGCGAGGCCAGGCCGCCGAGGATCGCGTAACCGTTGAAGAGGTCGAGCAGCCCGCCCGAAAACTCGCCATGGGAGTCGATCGGAACGCCGTGGATGATGTTGGCGAAGGTCAGCCCCCAGAGGAAGGCCGGCACAGCGCTCCCCAGTACGATCGCCAGCTCCCAGACCGACCTCCAGCGCGGCTCGGGGCGCTTGGCCCGGTACTCGATCGCGACGGCGCGGAAGATCAGCGCGATCAGGATCAGGAAGAAGACGATGTAGTAGCCGGAGAACAGCGTCGCGTACCAATCCGGGAAGGCGGCGAAGGTCGCGCCGCCGGCGACGATCAGCCAGACCTCGTTTCCGTCCCAGACGGGCTCGATCGTTCCGATCACGGCCTTGCGCTCGGCTTCGTCACGCCCGATCAGGCGCAGCAGCATGCCGACCCCGAAGTCGAAGCCCTCGAGCACCAGGTAGCCGGCCCAGAGCACGGCGATGAGGACAAACCAGAAGCCCTGCAGGCTGAGGAAGGTTCCGTCCACTCAGTACCCCAGCTCGATCTGCTGTGGCTGCTCGCCCTTGCCGGCCGGCGGCGCCGGCCCGCGCTTGACGACGTAGATGATGAGCCCGGCCTCGATTCCGGCCAGCAATGTGTAGACGAGAATGAAGCCCGCCAGCGTAAAGGCAACTGCCCGGACGCTGACCGCGTGCGAGAAGGCGTCAGAGGTCCTGAGCAAGCCCTCGACGACCCATGGCTGACGTCCCACCTCCCTGAGCAACCAACCAAACGTGTTGGCGAGGAAGGGTAGCGCCAGCAACGGTATCGACCAACGAAGAAAACGGCGCGAGTGCTCGAGCCGGCGCTTGCGCGCAAGCCAGAGCCCCAGGGCCGACCAGGCCATCAGGAGGAAGCCGACTCCGACCATCAGGCGGAACGACCAATAGTTGAGGGCCACGATCGGCTTGTAGTTTCCGGCGCCGTACTCCTTCTGGTAGTCGCGCTGCCAGTAGTTGATGCCGTAGACCTCGCTCGACCAGTGCCAGTCGGTGAGGAAGGAGAGCAGGTGTGGGACGGTGACGCTAAATTCGGTCTTGCTCGGGTGTTTTTCGAACGGCCCGATCGCAAACAGCGACACGCTCGCGGGTTTTTCGGTCTTGAAGATCGCCTCCGCGGCGGCCATCTTCATCGGTTGCTCGCGCGCCACTAGTTGCCCGAGGAAGTGCCCGACGGTGACGACGGAGATCGCTCCCACCAACAGCACGACGAGCGAGATGCGCGCCGCATGAGCGAACAGCTCGACCTCGTTCTTAATCAGCAGGTGATAGGCGGATACCGCCAGCGCGAGCGCCCCAGCGGTGACGACAGCGGCCGCCATGACGTGCGCGAAGGACTCGAGCAGGTTCCCCTGCGTCATGATCGCCCACAGTGAGGTCATTTCCGCTCTACCGCTGACTTTGTTGAGGCGGTAGCCGACTGGGTGCTGCATCCAGGAGTTGGCAGCCAGGATGAAGTAGGCCGAAAAAATGGAGCCGAGCGCCACGGCCCAGATCGTCGCCAGGTGCACGCGCGGGCTCAGCCTTCCGGCGCCGAAGACCCAGAGCCCGATGAAGACCGATTCGAGGAAGAAGGCGACGAGCCCCTCGATAGCCAGCGGCGCCCCGAAAACGTCGCCCACGTAGCGCGAATAGGCGGCCCAGTTCATGCCGAACTGGAACTCCTGCACGATGCCCGTGACTACGCCGAGGGCGACGTTGATCAGCAATATCTTCCCGAAGAAGGCCGTCAAACGCCGGTACTGCTCCTGCCTCGTTCGGTACCAGGCGGTTTGCAGGCCGGCGACGAAGAGCCCCATCCCGATTGTGATCGGGACGAAAAGGAAGTGGTAGATGATCGTGATCGCGAACTGCCAGCGCGACAGCTCAACCGTTGTTGCGGCTAGAGCGCTCAAGCGGTGGCGTCCTCTCCGGCGCGGCGCATGCCCAGTTCATACCTACTCCGGCCGTGGATTTCAATTAGCGGCGGCGGTCGTTGGCCTGCGACTAGCATCCGGCCGTGCCACGCGACAGCCTTTCGATAGCCGAAGCCCGCCGAATCGCGCTCGCGGCCCAGGGATTCGATCGTCCCAGGCCTAGCGGGAACATCGACCTACGCCACCTGCGCGGAGTGATCGGGCGGCTCGGCCTGCTCCAGCTCGATTTCGTCAACGTCGTTGTACCGGCGCACTACCAGGTGCTCTTTTCGCGCCTCGGCCCCTACGACAGGGCTTTGCTCGACAGACTCGCCTACCAGCGCCGCGAGCTGACCGAGCAGTGGGCGCACGAGGCCTCGCTCGTACCGGTCGAGCTGTGGCCGCATCTGGCTCACCGGCGCGAGGCGCACCCCATGCGTCCTTACGCCTTCGGCGCCTTCCTCGAGCAGCACTCCGGCTACCTCGACTGGGTACTGACTGAGATCGATCGGCGCGGGCCGCTCGCCGCCGAGGATCTGCCCGCGCCCGAAGGAGTGGACAGGCGCCTCAAAGGCTCCTGGCTGGGCACGGTACCGCGGGCGTTGCTCGAGCACCTGTTCGGGCGCGGCGTGCTGGCGGTCGCCGAGCGGAGAGCGAGCATGGCGCGGGCCTTCGACCTGAGCGAGCGGCTCGTCCCGCCCGAGCACCACGGGCGCAAGGTCAACCGCGAGGAAGCCCAGCGCGAGCTGGTGCGCATCGCCGCTCGCGCGCACGGCGTCGCGACTGCAGCCGACCTGGCCGACTATTTCCGCCTGCGCGTCGGCGAGGCACAGCCCCGCATCGCCGAACTGCTCGAGGAGGGGGAGCTGCGCGAGGTCACGGTCGAAGGCTGGCGCGGACCGGCCTACCTTCAGCGCGACGCGCGGCTACCGCATCGAATCAACGCTGCTTCGCTCATCTCACCTTTCGATCCGCTCGTCTGGACGCGCAAGCGCAGCGAGCGCCTTTTTGGCTTCGAATACCGCTTCGAGATCTTTATCCCGCGCGAGCAGCGGCGCTGGGGCTGCTACGTCCTTCCCTTCCTACAAGGTGACCGCCTTATCGCGCGAGTTGACCTGAAAGCCGATCGCCCGGGCGGGCGCCTGCTCGTGCTGGCGACTCACTTCGAGGACGGAGCCGACCGGGCCGAAGTTGAGCCCGCGCTAGCCGCCGAGCTCGAGTCGCTGGCCGGCTGGCTCGGGCTGGAGGCAAATATGCCTCTAAACGCGTAAGAGGCGCAGCACGCCGAGCATTCCGCCGAGCCCTAGCGCTGCCCCCACCGCCCAGGCCAAGACGGCGTCGCCCGTAGGCGCGGTCAATTCGAAAAAGCTGCGCAGGAACGGAACGAACAAAGCGACGAAATAAAGCAGCGCCATCAATAGGCAAAGAGCGCCGACAGCAAGACGCCGCCGGCCGCGCTCGTTCTCCAGCCGCATCACGACGGCGAGCCCGCAGACAACGACGATTCCCGTGGCCACGGTGCGCGAGTCGCGCAGACCGAGGTCGAAGCCGTAGCGGGCCAGGTAGTAGCCGACGGCGATGCCGGTCCCGGTAGTCAGCCCGGCTGGGATCGCGAAGCGGACAACCGAGCGCAGGAATCCCTCCGGGCGCCAGGGGCCCGAGCTGGGCGCGAGCGCCAGCACGAAGGCGGGGATACCGATCGTGACCGAAGAGGCGATAGTGAACTGGCGCGGCAGGAGGGGATAGGTGGCGGTCGGGATCGCCACCGCCAGCACCGACACGGCGGCGAACACCGATTTGGTCACGAACAGCCGCGCCACCCGCTGGATGTTGCGCAGTATCTGACGCCCCTCGCCGACCATCCGTGGCACGGCCGCGAAGTCGTCGCGCACGAGCACGAGATCGGAGACCGAGCGCGCCATCTGCGACCCCGAGCCCTGCGCGATGGCCAGGCGAGCCTCCTTGAGCGCGGGTACATCGTTTACCCCGTCGCCGACCATCGCCACGTAGCGCCCGGCCACGGCGAAGGCGCTGATCACCGCTCGTTTTCCTTCTGGCGAGATCCGCCCAACGGCAGGCGCCGAGAGCACGGCCTCGCGCAGCGCCGCCGGGTCGGAGGGTAGCGCCTCGCCGTCGAGCGCAGGTGCCGAGCCCGGGACCCCGGCGTCCCTGGCGATCGCCCCCACCGTCGCCGGCGAATCGCCCGAAAGAACTCTCAGATCGACCTCCTCGGCCGCAAAGAAGGCCACCGTCTCGATCGCGTTCGGGCGCAGCTGCTCGGAGAGCACAACCAATCCCAGCGCCTGCACGTCGTCGGGGAAGCTCGGATCGGGGCCGTTCTCGGGCAGCGGCGCCTCCGTGCGCCCGAGCGTCAAGACGCGGCGTCCCTCGCTCGCCTCCCTGCGGGCCCGCGCTTCGAGCGCCGGATCGGCGTCGGCGAATCGTTCCGGCGCGCCCAGCACCAGCCTCTCGTCACCCAGATCGAGCGCGCTCCAGCGCCGCTTTGAGGAGAACGGCACCTGATCGACCACCTCGCGGCGCTTCACCTGCGCCAGCTCGGCGCCGGCGATCGCCTCCAGAGTCAGGTTGCGCGAGGGAGAGCTGATCGCGTAGTCCGCCAGGGCGCGCGCGAGCGATGTCTCGTCCGTGCCCTCGGCGGGCACGAGGCCCACCACCCGCAGCGCCGACTCGGTCAGCGTGCCGGTCTTGTCGGTGCAGAGCACGTCTACCGAGGCGAGCGACTCGACCGCGTTCAGCTGCTGGGCGAGCACGCCGCGCTGAGCCATCTTGAACGCCGAGACCGCCGCGGTGAGGCTGATCAGCAGGATCAGCCCCTCGGGAACCATGTTCACGATTCCCGCGGTCAGGGCCTGCACCCGCCCTGTGTTGGTATGGACGCGGAGAAGAACGGAGATCGTGAGCGCGATCGCAATCGGAGCCGCGATCGCGACGAGCCAGAGTAGTAGGCGATCGTTCGACTTCTCGAGCGGCGAGCGCGGATGGCGGAAGGCGCGCGCGGTGGCGGTCAACTTGGCTGCGCGGCTGTCCGGCCCGACCGCTGTGGCTTCGAACAATGCGGCGCCATCGACAGCAAAGGAGCCCGACCAGACCGGCTCTCCCGGATGGCGGACGGCGGGCTCGGACTCGCCGGTCAAGTTGGCCTCGTCAAGAGAGAGGCCGTCGGCGCTGACCAGCGTGCCGTCGGCGACGATCTGATCGCCGGCCGCCACGCGCACCAGGTCGCCCACCACGACCTGGTCGACAGGGACGCTGCGGTCGGCGCCGTCGCGCACCACCACCGCCTCGGGCGCAACCAGCGCGGCGAGCCGGTCGAGCGCGCGCTTGGAGCGAATCTCCTGGAACGAGCCGATCACGATGTTCGCGACCAGGATCCCCATGAACAGCGCGTCCTTCCAGGATCCGAGCGCGAGTGTCAGCACGCCGAAGAAGAGCAGGATCGCGTTCGGGATGTTGAAGGTGTTGGCGCGGACGATGCTGGCGTAGGAGCGACTCGATCGCTCACGCGGGAGCTGGCCGCGCTCCGCCAGCCGGCGCGCGGCCTCGGCCTCGGTAAGTCCCGTCAGTGGGGTTTCGGTGAGCTCGGCGATCCCCTAACGCTAACCGGCGGGAGGGGCGATTGCGGCGGCCAGTGTCAAGAAGTGGGATGAGCGGCTATCTTGAGCCTGCCGAGCCCCCGTAGCTCAGTCGATCATCCGGCGAAAGTCTCACGACTTTCGCCGGTGGAAAAGCACGCAAGAGCTCGCGCTGGTTAGCCACGTTCAAGGGTCTCACCACCTTGCCGAGAAGTGGCTATCGTGATTCTGCCGAGCCCCCGTAGCTCAGTGGATAGAGCAGTGGTTTGAGCACGGAGGAAACCCGGTTTCCCCCGTGAGCCCCCTCGTCGCTGAAGGAGAGCGGAAGCGAGCCGTGTCCGCGCTGGTCGGTCGCGGCGGAAACGGCCACACTGCTCTTGCCGGAACCGGCTATCTTGAGCCTGCCGAGCCCCCGTAGCTCAGTGGATAGAGCAGTGGTTTCCTAAACCACGTGCGCAGGTCCGATTCCTGCCGGGGGCATTACTTGTGAGACGGCTCGGGAAGCGGGTTTCCGGGGATTTGGAGCTATCGAGTTGGAGCTGCGTTAGGTGAGCCGTCTACCACCCGTCTACCAAGAACGAGGACGAGGATCGTCACCTTCTATTCGCGTAGGGCTCCGACGCGCCGTCCAACGGTCGAATCCCGAATTCAAATACTGAGTCCGTCAGATCGTCACCTCGGACGGTGACGCGTACTCGGACTTCACCGCGAGGAAGCAGGTGATCTGGATGGCGGAAATCGGGCTGACCGTGATGTAACGGCATCTCCCAACTACGATTGCAGAGCATGTAGGCGTCCTCGTCGCCTCGTCGCCTCGTCGCCTCGCCGCATCGCGCTCGGCCAAGAGTCGGTTCAGGCGCTCCTGGCGCGGGGTGTCGGTGTCCAACGGTGGGACACCCGCGAGCCTCGCGAGCGCACCCACACGCTCGCCGCGTCGGGCTCCCGCGAGGATCGCCCGGTTCATGGCTGCGTTGTTGTTCACGCAACAAGTGTCCCTCCCGCCGCGGCGTTTCGAAGGCCCGAGCAGCGGCCGAGCATCGAATGCCGCCCCGAAACTCCACCTGGCTCACGCTCGCTTTGCTAGCGATACCAAGCGCAAAGCTACCGGCCGACAGGACGCCCGAGCTTCGTCCAGAGCAGGAGCGAGGTGGACACTGGTTGAGATGACCCCTTTCACGCGAAAGCGGCACTCTTGGACCGCTGGACCGGGCTAGTCGGACGGCTGCTCGTCATCAAACTCGGCACTGACGACACCCGCCCGGAAAGCTCCTGCAACCGTGAAGAGCAAGAACGGTCCGATCACCGGCCGACCGCTCCGCCTAACCTCATGACAGGAGCGCGATCGCCTCCGGGCCGGCTCCCCCTTTGCTTTGTTGGTCAGCAGCGGATTGTCGACATCGGACAAACGCCCGCATCGAGGTCACGCTCGAGCGTCATCGGACTTGCGCCGTCGACTACGCGTCGGTCAGCACCGGTTTCGTTGCAAGAGAGGTCTCAGCTCTACGCGGTCAGCGGCCTCGCTGCTCGTCGATTGGAGGGAAGTCCGATCGGACGAGCGCTCCCCGCATTGGAGCGGCCGCGCGCCTGTGTCAGGCCGGTAGAAATCGCACGCCTTTGCGCCGGTCGAAAATGCACCTCTCGGGGTCCGCGCCGGTTAGGATTCGATCCCTCGGTGCTCGGAGTAGAGTCGTGTTTGGCTATGCCATGTTCGCAATCAGCGGAGGCTGCTCGCCCGGTTCCGGAGGTCGTTGTCGCCGGTCACGTGTCGCTGGATGTGTTCCCGACGTTGTACGGGCCGGTGAAGATCGAGCCCGGACGACTCGTCGTGGTCGGACCGGCGGTGCTG
>DATCCQ010000187.1:0-3418 GCA_036511185.1 Gaiellaceae bacterium | reverse complement strand
CCGATCGACCTGAAGACCGCGACCACCTACTCCGACAACACCGTCTTCGCGCAGCTCACGAAGATCGTCGGGCCGAAGTACGTCGCCCAGGCTGCGAAGTCGCTCGGGATACAGAGCAGCCTCGACGCCTATCTGTCGATCGGTCTCGGTACGAACCTCGTGAATCCGCTCGAGATGGCCCGCGCTTATGCCACGATCGCGAACGGAGGGACACGGATCGACGGCAGCATGCTCGACAACGAGCCCCGAGCCGTCCTCGGTTATCGCAATCTCAAGAACAACCTGGTCAGAGCCAACGCCGAAAAGCCTAAACAAGAGATGGACTCGAACAATGCCGCGATCGTTACCTCCTTGCTCGAGAACGTCGTCAGCTCCGGGACCGGTCATCGGGCCGCGCTGCCCGATCGCGTTGCCGCGGGCAAGACCGGCACGACCGAGAACTACGGCGATGCCTGGTTTGTCGGTTACACGCCGCAGCTGGTTGTGGCGGTCTGGGTCGGTTACCCGAACAAGCTCGTCTCGATGGACAAGCTCTACCACGGGCAGCCGGTGATGGGCGGCACCTATCCAGCTCTGATCTGGAAGTCGTTCATGGAGCAGGCCTTCAGCTACCTCGAGAAGAAAGACCCGAGCGGCGGCTGGGAGCCGCAGTACTTCCCGAGCGCCTCCTATCCCTACTCGACTTCGAAGCAGGTCGTCTGGCGTAACGACAAACTGATGCTCGACAACGGCAACTGCCGCAACAGCTTCCCGCTCGTCTACTTCAGCGGCTACGGCCCGTCATCCATCGCACCCTGTAAGCCCAACGAGGTCGAGGTGCCGAACGTGATCGGGATGAAGCTCGGCGAGGCCAAGGACCGGCTCGCTCTTCAGCCGCTCAATGCCGACGTGCTCTACCAGCGAGCAAAGCCGCTACAGCGGCCCGGCGTGGTGATCAGGCAGATCCCGAAGAAGGGCACACTCTCCTCCTACGACAGCGTGCTCATCGTTCTGGCTAAGCCCGTGAACGGGCTCGTACCGGATGTTGTGGGCCTGACGCTCGCCGAAGCGCGGGCGAAGCTGAAATCGCTCGACCTACGCTTGTGGGCCGGCGCTTTCGTGCACGGCCAGTCGGGTCGCGTCGTCGCTCAGCAACCGCTAGCCGGCGGCGCGGTGAAGCCCGGCATGACGGTCACGCTCTTCCTGGGCCGCGGCTGAGATAGGGCGAACCGCCAAGGCAGAGGCGCCAGAGCCGCTCCTGGGCGCGCGTGATTCCGACCCGCTCGCTGAGCACGATCTCCGGCTCGCGCTCGCGCGCGAGAACCTGAAACGGAAATTCGTCGAGCGCCAGCCCGTCGTGCTCGCCGCCGACGGCCAGTGCTTGGCAGACCTTTCCGGGGCCGGAGCAGAGCTTGCGCAGATCGGTAACGCCGCGGCGCCGGGTCATCTGCTCAATGCCCTGAGTGGGCTCCAGCGCCCTGACCAGCAGAGCGCTTGCCTCTCCCGGCGGAGAGCAAACGATGTTCAGGCACCAGTGAACGCCGTAGGAGCGGTAGACGTAAGCGTGCCCCGGTGGACCGAACATCGAGGCGTTTCTTTCCGTCCTGCCGAGGTAGCTGTGACTAGCCGGGTCGCTCTGGTCGTAGATCTCCAGCTCGACCAGTACTCCGCCGACCCCGTCCACGAGCAACGTAGCGCCGAGCAGCTCCGGCCCCAGCTCCTGTGCGCTGCGCTCGAAGAACTCGCGCGGAAGAAGGGCGGGACTGCCTGCCGGGCTCATTGCGAAGTAGCTCTAGGGCGCGCTAGAAGAGTTGCTGATCGTCGCCGTCCGAAGCCGATTGCTCGAGCAACTCGCGCGCCTTCTTGCCGAGCTCGCTGATGTCAACACCCGATTCGGCCTTGATCGAGCGGGCGAGCAGAGGCCCAATGCGCTCGGAGTCGTCGGCCAGGCGCTCGGCCAACGCCAGCGCGTCCTCCAGCACCGATTCTCGCGCCGAGGCGTCCTCGCCCATGTCCTGAAGAATCGTTCGCTCGGTGCGCGAAGCGACGAGGGGCTCCGTGATTCCCTCCACCCAGACGAGCGTGCGCTTGCCTCCGCCCCGCTCCTCGCCGAGGATCGGCTCGAGAGTAAATATCCGGTCGGCGCGGGCGTACTTGCCGAAGCCGAGAAAAACCATGCGCACGGAGCGATCTGTCACAGTGTCACTCTAACGTGGAAACACCCTTGACTGCGAGAGCGGCGAGTGATTGGCTGCGTGCACTTCCTCTGGCGATAGGAGAGATAAATGTCGGAAGTCGCCGTTGCGGCAGCGAATACGCCCCCGGTCGGAAAGCCACGAAGGGTGCTCTTGATCATCCTGTTCTCGATCGTTACTTTCGGAATCTACGGACTGGTCTGGGTCTTCAAGACGTTCGAGGAGATGAAGCTGTTCTCCGGTAAGGGCGTCGGCGGATGGATTGGTTTGCTACTCGACCTCGTCATCGGCTTCGTCGTACCGTTCGAGATGTCCTCGGAGGTTGGCAAGCTCTACAGCGCAGACGGTAAGGAGAACCCGGTCTCGGGTTGGACCGGCTGTTGGATCCTGCTCCCGCTCGTCGGCGGAATTGTCTGGCTCTGCAAGACGCAGTGGGCGCTCAACCACTTCTGGGAAAGCAAGGGCGCCGCCGCGGTCTGAGTCGAGTTTCTCGAGCTTTACGCGAAGGAGCCCGCACCGAAGTGGCTTCTTACTGTTCGGGCGGAAAACGCCTCTCCCACCTGAAAGCGCCTAGTTCAACGCACGCCGCCAGGGACAGGATCGCCGCCCATCCAAGCGAGAGAGAGGGATGAAGTAGCGAGGGAATGGCTCGCGTCGTCCAGCCGCGCTTCACGACCTGTTCCGTCCAGAAGTCCTGAACGTAGTTCGCCGCGGCGTAGGCGAGCATCAGGGCCAGATATGCCGAGGCGAGACCGCGCAACCTTCCCAGGCGAGGGAGGGTGCGGGAGAGAAGTAGCGCCGCGAGGGCGAGGTAGAGGCCGTCGGCACCGTGGTGATGGCCAAGGTGGACCACCTGCAGCGTCTCACCTCCTCCCGCTCGGCCGATCTGCTCGCCCAGAAAAATCCTTCCCAACCCGGGCACGTCCGAGACGGAGAAGCCTGCCTCTGCGAGCAGCCACGGCAATGCGCCGAAAACGAGCACGACCGCTGTAATAACCCGCGCAGGGTCGAGCGGTAGCTTCGCTGCGAAAGTGACTCTTCGGCGCCACGCCGCCCAAGCAGTGAGCATGAGGGCAAGCGCAACCCCGAACGCCGGCACTACGTTCACAGCTTTTACGTCGAGATCGGCCTGATCGACAACGCCCGGCCAAGCGACCAGCGCCGAAAGAAGAATCGAGAGAAGTGCGAGAACGGCGGCCGCTCGACCAGCTAGGCGATCGTAGGCAACGAGCGCGAGCGCGATC
>DATCCQ010000186.1:0-2232 GCA_036511185.1 Gaiellaceae bacterium | reverse complement strand
CCCGAACTTCTTCTCCAGCGCCTGCCCCGAGACGTAGGTGATGTGAGCGAGCATCCTGGCCACCGAGAGGCCCGAGTCGGGCTGGCGGTCGGTGCCGTAGTAGTCACCGTCTTGGAAGTTGGCGTCGCGCATGATCGCGTTCCGCGCGACCGAGGAGAAGGCGATGTTCTCGGGCGTCAGGCGTGACGAGGCGCAGATCAGTAAGGCGTTTTTCATCTCCTGCGGATGATCGAGCGCCCACCGGAGGATCTGCATCCCGCCCAGCGAGCCGCCCATGCCCGCGTACAGGCGCTCGATTCCGAGCTTCTTGACGAGCGCGCGCTGCACCTCGACCAGATCGCGGACACTGAAGTAGGGGAAGCGCAATCCGTAGGGCTTGCCCGTCGCCGGGTCGATCGAGGATGGGCCGGTCGTGCCCGAGCAGCCACCGAGCAGGTTGGAGCTGACGACGAAGTACTTATTCGTGTCGACCGGCTTGCCCGGCCCGATCATCGAGTCCCACCAGCCCTCCGTCTTGGGCTGGCTGTGGTGACCGGCGACGTGGGCGTCGCCGGTCAGCGCGTGGCAGATGACGATCGCATTCGAGCGCTCGGCGTTCAGCTCGCCGTAGGTCTCGTAGGCGACATCGACCGGAGCGAGCTTCTCGCCCGACTCCAGCACGAACGGATCGTTCTCGTCGTAGAGGCGAACGTGCTGCGTCTCGACGAGGCCGGCGCTGTCTCCCATCCCGGCCTTCGATCCCAGAGTCTCGTGGGTCACGTGTTGTTTCCTGACATGGCTTGCCTGTTTATCTTCGACTCCGTCTTCAGCTTTCCGGGGTCGCTGCTACTTGGAGCGCCTGATCGAGGTCGGCCAGGATGTCGTCGATGTGCTCGATCCCGATCGAGAGCCGCACCAAGTCCTGACTTACGCCGGCGGCCGCAAGCTCCTCATCGTTTAGCTGCGCATGGGTGGTAGTTGGAGGATGAATGGCCAGCGACTTGGCGTCGCCGATGTTGGCCAGATGGCTGAACAGCTTGAGAGCCTCGATGAATCGTGCGCCGGTCTCGCGGCCGCCCTTGATGCCGAAGCTGACAAGCCCGCCGTAGCCGCCCTGGAGGATCCGATCCGCGACCGCCTTGTAGGGGCTCGAATCCAGGCCCGGGTAATTGACCCAAGCTACGTCCGGATGCGCTTCCAGGTGCTTGGCGGCGGCTAGCGCATTCGCGCAGTGACGCTCCATTCTGAGCGGCAGCGTCTCCAGCCCCTGCAGGAAGAGGAAGGCATTGAAGGGCGAGAGCGAGGAACCTGTATTCCTGAGTAGCACCGTGCGCGCCCGCCCGATGTAGGCCGCGTTCCCGAGCTCCTCGGTCCAGATAACGCCGTGGTAAGAGGGATCGGGCTTCGTCAAACCGGGGAAGCGGTCGGCTTGGGCCTGCCAGTCGAAGCGTCCCGAATCGACCAGTAAACCGCCGATCGAGGTTCCGTGCCCGCCGATCCACTTGGTCGCCGAGTGCACCAGCACGTCGGCGCCGTGATCGAAGGCGCGACAGAGGATCGGCGTCGGAACCGTATTGTCAACCACCAGCGGCAGCCCGCACTCGTGCGCGGCCTTCGCCCAGGCGTCGAGATCGACGACGTTCAGCTTGGGGTTGCCGACCGTCTCGACAAAAACGAGGCGTGTCTTGGAGTCGACCAGCCCGGCCAGCTTCTCCGGCTCATCGGGATCCGACCAGCGCACCTCGATTCCATACTGCGGCAGCGTATGAGCGAACAGGTTGTAGGTGCCGCCGTAGAGCGTCGAGACCGAGACGATATTCTCGCCCGCGCGCGTGATATTCAATACCGCGTAGGTGTTCGCGGCTTGCCCTGAAGCTGTAGCGAGCGCGCCGATGCCACCGTCAAGCACGGCGATCCGCCGCTCGAGCACGGCGTTGGTTGGATTCCCCATGCGGCTATAGATGTTGCCGGGCACCCTGAGCGCAAACAGGTCGGCCGCGTGATCCGTGTCTTCAAAGACATACGAACTCGTCTGGTAGATCGGGACCGCGCGGGCGCCCGTGGTTGGATCCGGCTCCTGGCCCGCATGTAGAGCCAGCGTCTCCGGTCGGTATTCACTCATCTCTTGCTCCTTCCCTTCCATACCTGGAACTCGTCCCGGGAACGAAAAAGGCCTCCTGTCCCGGAGGCCCTTCTTGCTCCCGCCGGTATGGCGGGCGCTCCGTTTCTCCATCTTCCCGCTCTCCGGCCCGG